>JAASSQ010000179.1 GCA_021767845.1 Roseovarius sp.
AGGCCGGCCACGCGATCGAAGCCGAATTCGATTGGCCGAACGGTGTCCGGTCGCTCTATTTCCGTGACCCGGCCGGAAATTCACTGGAATTCGCCGAAAAAGAGCTTTGGTTCTAAAGGGTTACAGGCCCAGCTTGTCCCGCATGAAGGCCAGGGCCACCTGCAGCCCATCGGGCGCGATCCCATGTCCGGTGCCCTTCATCACATGGGCATAGACATCCTTCCACCCCGCCTCCTGCAACGCCTCGGCGGCTTGCGGCAGCGATTGCGGCGGCACGACATCGTCCGCATCCCCGTGGATCAGGATCACGGGCGGCTTGGACACCGCCTCGTCCTCCAGCAGTTCGGGCCGCAACAGGCGGCCGGAAAACGCAACGATTCCAGCCACTTCATCTTCCCGCCGGGGGGCGACATGCAGCGCCATCATGGTGCCCTGGCTGAAGCCGAACAGCACGACTTGTTCGGGCAGCAAGTCTTCATCCACCATCAGCGCGTCCAAGAAGGCATTGAGATCATCCGCCGCCGCCAGAAGGCCACGCTCGGATTCCTCCTCCGACGAGCCGTCGATCCACGGAATCGGAAACCACTGGTAGCCCGAGGGCATCATCGGGATCGTCTCGGGCGCATCGGGCGCGACAAACAAGGTGTCGGGCAGATGCTCGGCCAGCACATCGGCCAGCCCCAGCAGATCGGCCCCGTTGGCCCCGTACCCATGAAGGAAGACCACCACCGAGCGGGTTGTTCCCGAATGCGGCTCGCGGCGGCCGGCCTGCAAAACGCGTGTCATCGTCGCTGTCCCCTCTGTTTCGTCTTCGCATCGCACAGCGTCCCGCGCGGCGCAACATCGCAAGGGGCATTTCGCCCCGTCCGGTCCTTGGAAAGGGAGAAAGGCCACCGTTTGCAAAAAACCCGCGCGGCTTTGCCGGGCTGTGCTAGCGAATCCCCTCACGCCTGACTTGCCGCGCGTAATAGGCCCAAAGGATACGAGCCGCCACCGACCGCCAGGGCGCCCAAGCCTGCGCCATGTCCCGCAAATCACGTTCCCTGGGCCGGTCCGGCAGGTCATAGAGCATCCGCGCGCCTTCCTGCAAAGCGAGATCGCCCGGCGCGAAGACATCCGCGCGCCCAAGGCTGAACATCGCGTAAATCTCGGCGGTCCAGACCCCGATCCCCGGCACCTCCGTCAGCATAGACACCACCTCTTCGGTCGGGGCCTCACGCAAGGCGCGATAGTCGATCCGGGCTTCGGACAGGGCACGCGCATAGCGGATCTTCTGCCGGCTGAGGCCCGCGGCGCGCAGATCGTCATCGCTGGCCCACATGATCTTGCGCGGCCCCGTCAGCCGCGCGACCTTCATCCGCGACCAGATCGCATCGGCGGCGGCCACGCTGACCTGTTGGCTGACAATGGCGTTGAGAAGCTGGGCAAACCCGTCCGGTCTGCGCCGCAACGGCAAGGGGGCTGTCAGATCATGAGCGCGCGCCATGCGCGGACAGGCACGGCGCAGATGCGCGGCGCCTTCCTCGACATCGTCCAACGTTTCGATGATCCGTTCGGTCATAACGCCTCCACCCAGTCCAGGGCCTGCTCCACCGTCTCGACCCGCAGCGCATCCGGTTGCGGCGGCCGGTTGAGCATGACGACCCTGATGCCAAGCCGCCGCGCCGCGATCAGTTTGGAGCGCGGCGTCTCTCCGCCCGCGTTCTTCACGATCAGCCAATCCACCTGGTGCCGCGTGAACGTTTCGATCTCGTCCTCGACCGAAAATGGCGGACGCCCGATCAGGAAATCGCCCTCGGAGAACGGAAACGGCGTATCCGGCGGGTCGATCTGGCGGCAGATCAGCCTGCGCCCCCGCGACAGGTTGGCGAACCGCGGCAGTGTCTGCCGCCCCGTGGCCAGAAACACCGTTGCGCCCTGCGGGATATGGCCGGCGGCGTCTTCCTCGTGGTCCAGCATGACCCAATCGTCGCCCGACTCCGGCGTCCAGGCCGAGCGCAGGACTTGCAGATACGGCAACCCCAATTCCTTGCATATCCGCGCGGTCCGGCAGGAGATTCGCTGCGCAAAAGGATGCGTGGCATCGAGAACGGCGGAAATGCCGGCCTCATGCACGTAACGCCGGAACCCCGCCTCGCCCCCAAAACCGCCGGTCCGGGTGGGAAGGCCGGTAGGATGGGGCGCACGGGTCGCCCCGGCCAGAGACGCGACCGCCGGTCGCCCCTGGGCCGCCAGATCGCGCGCAATGCGTTTCGCCTCGGCCGTGCCGGCCAGCAAAAGAAGCGTCATGGCCCGGCCCTCGCGATGATTTGACCGGCCCGATCAATCACCACCGTGTCGGCCGCGATCGTGTCGGGCAACATGCGCCGCACGCTGTGCAATGCATTGCGCGCGACCCAATCCGCCATCGGTTGCCCCACGGTTTCAAAGGCTTGCAAGGCGGTGTTCATGTCAGCGACATCACTTTCCCCCAAGGCCTCGGCCAGTCGCGCGAAATCCACCTGGCTGCGCCCGGAATGAAGATCGCGCGCGCCTTGCGCAAGCTTGGTCATCTTCCCCACACCCCCGCCGATGGTGATATGCGGCACCGGATGCCGCGCGAGGTATTTCAGCAGCCCGCCGACGAAATCGCCCATGTCCAGCATGGCGGTGTCGGGCAGCCCATACAGCGCCTGGACCGCCTTTTCGCTGCTGGCGCCGGTGCAACCCGCGACATGCGCATGGCCAGCCGACCGCGCCACGTCGATGCCGCGATGGATCGAGGCGATCCAAGCCGCGCAGGAAAACGGGCGCACGATCCCGGTGGTTCCTAGGATCGAGATCCCGCCCTCGATCCCGAGCCGGGGATTCCATGTCTTCTTCGCCAGATCCGCGCCCCCGGGCACCGAGATCGTGATCTCGATATCCGGCCGCTCGCCCAAGCGTTGCGCGGTGTCCTCGACCGTGGCCTGCATCATCTGGCGCGGCACCGGGTTGATCGCGGGTTCGCCGGGGGCAATGGGCAGACCGGGCATCGTGACCTGCCCCACCCCCTCGCCCGCGCGAAACAGAACGCCACCGGGGCTGCGGGCGACACGCGCCTTGATCAGCGCACCATGCGTCACGTCTGGGTCATCGCCCGCGTCCTTGATGATTCCCGCCTCGGCCCACCCCTCGCCCTGCGCGGCATGGGCCAGCTCGAATTCCGGCTCTTCGCCGCGGGGCAGCGTGATGCGCACGCGCGCAGGTCGCCCTTCGCCCCACAGCATCATCAGCGCCGCGCGCGTCGCGGCGGTGGCACAGGCGCCGGTGGTCCAGCCACGGCGCAATTTCTTGGCGGGCTTGCGGCTCATGTCGGGCGGACTATAGGGGCGCGCCCCGGCAAGGCCAATCGGCAAATTGAGTCCTCGGGGGGCGCGGGAATGTCGCGTGCGGCACGGCGCGCGGTCGTTTTGCAACCTTTCCCACGGCCGCGGTTCGGGGCATACAGGGGGCATGAGCGATTCACTGCCCCTTCCCCAAGGCGACTGGCCCCGGATGCAGCCCGGCTGGGTCTGGCTGTGCGGCGCGGGCCCCGGCGATCCGGGGCTTCTGACGCTGCACGCGGTCAACGCGCTGCGGCAGGCCGACGTGGTGATCTATGACGCGCTGGTGCAAGAGGCGATCCTCGATTGGGCGCCCGGGGCTGAACGCGTCTATGCCGGAAAGCGCGGCGGCAAACCCTCGGCCAAACAGCGTGACATTTCCCTGCGGCTGGTCGAGCTGTCTCGAGAGGGCAAGAGGGTTCTGCGCCTGAAAGGCGGCGATCCCTTCGTGTTCGGGCGCGGCGGCGAAGAGGCGCAGACGCTGGTTCAGCATGGGGTGCCGGTGCGCATCATCCCCGGTATCAGCGCCGGGATCGGCGGGCTGGCCTATGCGGGCATCCCGGTGACGCATCGCGACGTGAACCAATCCGTCACCTTCGTCACCGGCCACGACCAGTCCGGGCAGACGCCCTCGTCGCTGGATTGGCAGGCGATCGCCAGGGGCAGCCAGGTGATCGTGATCTACATGGGCATGAAACATGTCGAGCGGATTGCCGCGGCGCTTCTGGACGCGGGCCGCCCGGCCGATGAGCCCTGCGCCGTGGTGTGCTCGGCCACGACCGGGCAGCAGGATGTGCTCGAGACCACGCTGGCCCGGATGCCGCGGGACATTGCCGAAAGCCAGTTGGAGCCGCCCGCGATCCTTTGTGTCGGTCGATCCGTCCTGATGCGGCAGGTTCTGGACTGGCAGGCCATGGCGGCGGGCGAGCCGCCGCGCAACCTCGACCCGCTCGGCCGGGGCCGTCCGGCCGAAAGCGCGTGAGGCTGGCAGGCGGGGTCCGGGGGCTCTGCCCCCGTCGCGGCCCGTGGCCGCGACTCCCCCGAGGTATTTTCAGCCAGATGAACCCCAGGGCGTGATGGGCCGGGGCCTGATACTGGCCGCGCCGTCTTCGGGCAGTGGCAAGACCACGGTCACGCTGGCGCTGCTACGGCTGCTGGCCCGGCAGGGAATGGCCGTGCGCGGGGCGAAATCCGGGCCGGATTATATTGATCCACGGTTTCATACTGCGGCCTGTGGGGTGGAGTGCATCAATCTCGATGCCTGGGCGATGCGGCCGGAGAGACTGCGGGAATTGGCGTCCGGGGACGACCTGCTGGTGATTGAAGGGGCGATGGGTCTGTTTGACGGCGCCCCGCCCGACGGCCGCGGCGCAGTGGCCGATCTTGCGCGGCATCTCGGCTTGCCTGTTGTCCTGGTGGTGGATGCGGGACGGATGGCGCAATCCGTGGTGCCGCTGGTGTCGGGGTTTGCCACCCATGATTCCACGGTGCGGGTGGCCGGAATCATCCTGAACAACGTGGGCTCGGATCGCCACGCCGCCATGTTGCGGCGCGCATTGGCCCCACTGGGGCTACCGGTGCTGGCCGCCTTGCGCCGTGCACCGGCCCTGGCGTTGCCGTCGCGCCATCTGGGCCTCGTGCAGGCCGGTGAGCGCGAGGGGCTCGGCGCGTTCCTCGATCAGGCTGCGGACACTTTGGCGGAAAGTCTTGACCTCAACGCGCTGCTGGCTTTGGCGGGCCCTCTGCCCGCGTCCGCAGCGGCGCCCCGCCTTTGCCCGCCCGCACAGGTGATCGCGGTGGCGCGGGACGAAGCCTTCGCCTTCTGCTATCCGCATATGCTGGCGGATTGGCGGGCATCGGGCGCGGAGTTGCGGTTTTTCTCGCCGCTGGCGAACGATCCGGTGCCCGAGGCCGGGTTCATCTTTCTGCCCGGCGGCTACCCGGAGTTGCATGCCGGGCGCATCGCGACGGCGCATCGGTTCCTGAACGGCTTGAGAAAAGCTGCGCAAACCACTGAAATTTATGGGGAATGTGGTGGCTTCATGGTCTTGGGGGACGGGTTGGTGGACGCCGATGGCACGCGGCACGCGATGGTCGGGCTTCTGCGGCTGGAAACCTCTTTCGCGGCGCGCGGCCTGCATCTGGGCTACCGCAGCCTGACGCCTTTGGGCGGGCCTTTCGATGTGCCGCTGGCCGGGCACGAATTCCACTATGCCACAACGCTCAGGGCCGAGGGCACGCCGCTGTTTCGCGCCACGGATGCCGAGGGCACGGCCCTGCCCGACATGGGGCTTCGAGAGGGCAGCGTGTCGGGGTCATTCGCGCATGTGATCGACCGGGCCTGACACAAGCTGCCGTCGCTTGCCTCTCTGAACGAATGGGGCTAGCACATCGGCCATGACAGATGCCGCCCTGATCCACGATGACAGCCGCGCGAAGCGCAATGTCGCCGTCCTGACCGCCGCGCAGGCGTTCCTCGGCGCGCAGATGGCGATGATTTTCGTCGTGGGCGGACTGGCCGGGCAGACGCTGGCCAGCAATGTCTGTTTCGCGACGCTTCCCATATCGCTGATCGTTCTGGGCTCCATGTTGGCGGCCAATCCGCTGTCGTGGTTCATGCAGCGTGCAGGCCGCAAGGCCGGTTTCATGGTCGGCGCCGGGGCCGGCGCGCTTGGCGCGGGCATCGGGGCCTACGGGCTCTACCTGGCCTCGTTCCCGATCTTCCTGTTGGGCAGCCTGGTCACCGGCGTCTACATGTCGGCGCAGGGGTTTTACCGCTTCGCCGCCGCCGACACGGCCAGCGAC
>JAASSQ010000180.1 GCA_021767845.1 Roseovarius sp.
CCATTCTCGATCCCGTCCGCGGCAAGAACTTCATCGTGTTCCACGACGCCTACCAGTATTTCGAGGCCAGCTTCGACATGTCCGCCGCCGGCGCGATCTCGCTGTCGGACGCGTCCGATCCCAGCCCGGCGCGAATCGAACAGATCCAGGCCCGCGTGGCCGACCAGAATGTCACCTGCGTTCTGGCCGAACCGCAATTCGACCGGCGCATCGTCGAAACGGTGATGGAAGGCTCCGACGCCAATACCGGCGTGCTCGACCCGCTGGGCTCGGATCTCGACCTCGGGCCCGGCTTCTACCCGCAATTGCTGCGCAACCTCGCGACGTCGCTGGCCGACTGCCTCGGTTGATCCCTCGCGCGGAAGGCGCCCGGCGCGCCTTCCGATCACCCCGATGATCCGAATCCATGACCGGCAACCGTGGCACCACGACCCTCAAACGCCGCCGTCACACCGGCGACCCGATGCGCGAATTCGACCGGATGCCGCCGGACCTGCGCGCGTGGCTCGCCCGCGCGATCCTGCCGTGGCGGCCGAAATCGGCCCTGCGCGCCTATCACCGCGCCGTCGCCCGCACCCGCGACCCGGCCCGCGCGCTGGAGGAGCTTGACCGCCTGCAGGCGCGCCTGGTGGCCCGTGACGCCCGCAGGATCTGGGGGCCGCACCACCCCTGCGCCGCACCTGACGCGGCACGGGCCAGCAAGCGCCCGCCCGCTTCTTCTGTTTGAAAATATCCCGGGGGGTGCGGGGGGCTGGCCCCCCGCCCGTGCGACGGTTGCCGCCCGTCACGACGATCCTTCGGGCCACAGCCCCCCGCCGGGCAGCCCCCGGCGCCCCGGTCACTCCGCCGCGCGCCGCAAGACCCGCAAGCGGCTGTCCCACTCGCCGCGGTCCACGTAGCAGCCGCGCAGGTGGCGATAGCCCGTGGACGGGTCGAACGCCTCGCGCCCATGCAGCACGCGGCGGTTGTCGAACACCACCATCTGCCCCGCCGACAGGCGCAGCGCGATGCGGTAGGCCGGGTCGCGCGTCATCTCCATGAACCGCCGGTAGGCGCGGTAGAACGCGGTCATCTGGTCCGGCTCGAGATCGAGGATGTCGGCCAGGTGCGCGTTGAAACAGATCTCGGACACATCGCCGCGCGTGTCCAGCGTGATGACCGTCTTGCGCGACCGGATGTCGGTCTCGGCATCGTGGAAGCGGAACGGCACCGTCACGGCGGACAGCACCTCGAAGGCCTGCCTGTCATGCGCGCGCAGATCCTCGGCCACGGCCACCCCGTCGCAGAAGGTCGAACCACCCCCCTGCGCGCCATTGGCGATGCAATGCAGAAACTGGTAGCCGGGCGGCAATTCCTGGTTGGTCAGGTCGGTATGCAGCGGCAGCGCGTCCGAGGTATAGGCCAGGTTGTTGGGATCGGGTTTCGAGACCACCTCGAAGGTCAGGCCGAAATTCGTCTCGCGCAGGTGGCCGACGCGGCGCGCGACCGCCATGCCCGCCTCCGGGTCGTCGGCCAGCCCGTCGACGATCGACAGCCCGTAGCGTTTGGTCACGTCCAGCCAGTCGGTCAGCGCCGCGTCATCGGTCAGGATGGCATCCGCGTCGCGATGCGGCACGCCCGCGCCGCCCAGATCGCCGCGCCAGGCCACCGGGGCCACGTCGGCGGGATCGGGCCGGGGCCGGCCGGGCCGGTTCGCCTTGATCCAGTTCAGATCGAACCGGCTGGGCGCTTCCTGGTCGGGCCAGGTCAGCAGAAGGGCATCGCCCTCCACCTCGGCCGCCTGCGGCGCGATGTCCAGCGGCACGCTGGTCAGGTCGAAGGCGCGCTCGCCGGTCTGCGGGTGAAACCCGGCCGGGTCGGTGTCCCGCAGCCAGATGAAGGGAAAGGTGCCGGCCGTGCCATCGGGCCAGCGCAGTTCGAGGCTCTCCGCCCCGAGCGTCAGAGAAGGTTGCATGAATGTCTCCGTCGATAAGATGTCAGGTCAGGTGGCGTGAACGCGCCTCGCCCGGGGCGGCGGCCACCAGGCATGGGCCTTCGCATGCGGATGGCCCGGACATCTTCCCAATACGGTGCACATGACGGTCGAATCGTCCTCTCTCGCGCATCAGACAAGCATTCCCGCCCATCGGCTTGCAAGCACATGCCGCACTGCCCCGTCCGGCGCGGCAACCACGCGCGACGCCCGGCACCCGATGGGCGCAAGATCGAAACGGTTTGAGAATGGTGCCCAAGGTCGGACTCGAACCGACACGGTATTGCTACCGGGGGATTTTGAATCCCCTGCGTCTACCATTCCGCCACTTGGGCACGGCTTCGGGTTCTACCCAAGCCCGCCCCCCGCGTCCAGAGCCGCCGTGACCTTTTGGCGGGCTTTTTTGACCGCCGCAGGCTTGACCCCGCCGCGCCTGCATGGTCATAGGCCCAAAGCCCTGGACAGGAACGCGATCCGCGATGCTCAGACGCCTTTATGACTGGACGATCCGCATGTCCAACCACCCCCGCGCGCTGTGGGTTCTGGCGGCGGTGTCCTTCGTCGAAAGCTCGGTCTTTCCGATCCCGCCCGACGTGCTGATGATCCCGATGATCCTCGCGCGCCCCTCGCGGGCCTGGCTCATCGCGCTGGTCGCGCTGGTCAGCTCGGTCCTCGGCGGGCTTCTGGGCTATGCGATCGGCGCGCTGGCCTATGAACAGATCGGCGCCCCGATCCTCGCCGCGCTGGGCAAGGCCGACGCGATGGCCGAATTCAACAGCCGGTTCAACGATTTCGGCTTCTGGGCGGTGCTCACCGCCGGGGTCACGCCGTTTCCCTACAAGGTCATCACGATCATGTCGGGCTGGACGGGAATGCCGCTCGCCACCTTCGTCGCCACCTCGATCCTGGCGCGCGGTCTGCGGTTCTTCCTCGTCGCGGCGCTGCTGTGGAAATTCGGCCTGCCGATACGCGACTTCATCGAACGCCGCCTCGGGCTGGTCACGGTTCTGTTCGTTGCGCTTCTGTTCGGCGGCTTCTACCTTGTGCGCCACCTATGACCCTGACGCGCCGCACTCTCATCCTTCTGGCCGCCGGCGGCTCCGCCGCGCTGATGCTGGGCGCGCTGGCGTTCCAGCACCTGGGCGGCATGGCCCCGTGCAATCTCTGCATCTGGCAACGCTACCCGCATGTCGCCGCAATCGCGATCGGCGCCGTGGCGCTCGCCCTGCCCCGGGCCGGGCTGGCGGGGCTCGGGGCGCTGGCCGCGCTGACCACCGCCGGGATCGCGGGCTATCACACCGGGGTCGAGCGCGGCTGGTGGGAGGGGCCGTCCTCCTGCTCGGCGGGCAACGCCGCGGGGCTCAGCTCGGACGAGCTCTTCGACCGGATCATGGCCGCCCCCCTCGTGCGGTGTGACGAGGTGCCGTGGGAGATGCTGGGCCTGTCGATGGCGTCGTGGAACATGGTCGCGTCACTGGCGCTGGCGGCGCTCTGGATCATGGCGGCACGGCGCGGCTAAGCGGGTCTGACGGCCCCCAATCTGGGGGTTTTGTACGAAACTCGCGCGAAGCGCGGGCCGTTTGGTACGAAAGCCGGGTCCAAACTTGCAAATTCGTACGAAACCCGCGGCTTCAGGTGCCGGATTTGCGGGTGTTCAGCAAAAGGCTGGTTTCCGAGCTCGCGATCCCGTCGAACCGCCGGATCTGCGCCAGGATCGCATCGAACTCTTCCAGCGTTTCGGTCCCGATCTCGACGATCAGATCCCATCTGCCATTCGTCGTGTGCACCGCGCGAACGGCACTCAACCCGTTGATTTGGCGTATGATTCTGTCGGTGCCACGGCCTTCGATCCCGATCATCATCAGGCCGCGGACCGGGTCGCGCGCCGCATCCGCGCGCAACACCACCGAGAACCCCACGATCTCGCCGGACTGTTTCAACCGCTCGATCCGGCCCCGCACGGTCGTCCGCGACACCCCCAGCATCAGCGCCAGGTCCGACAACGACGCCCGCGCATCGTGGCGCAGGGCGGAAATGAGCTTGCGATCCGTTTCGTCCATTTCGCCGCTTTCTACCTGCGTTTCGGTCAATCCACGCCCTATCTGGTCAAAATGACCCCTTCATTTCAACTCGTATCGGCGGAAAATTACGGAAAAATCGGCACAGCGAACGGACGCAACATGCCCCAGACCTGCATCCTCATCGGCGCCCCGGTGGACAGCGGCAAGGCCCGCCAGGGCTGCGTCATGGGCCCCGACGCCTACCGCGTCGCCGGCCTCCCCGACGCGCTCGCCGCCCTCGGCCACGAGGTGCGCGACCTTGGCAACCTCACCCCGGCCACCGCCGCCGCGCCTCCCGAGTTGCCGGGCCACCTTCATGCCCCGGCCGAGACCATCGGCTGGACGCAAACCCTTGCCACACAAGCAGAAAACGCGATGGACGAGGGGCTGCCGATCTTCCTTGGCGGCGATCACGCGCTGTCGCTCGGCTCGGTCTCCGGCGTCGCGCGACATGCCGCTACCCAGGGCCGCCCGCAATTCGTGCTGTGGCTCGACGCGCATAGCGACTTCCACACGCCCGCCAGCAGCCCATCGGGCAACCTGCATGGCACGCCCTTGGCCTATATCACTGGAAATACTGGGTTTTCCGGCTTTCCCGAGGTGACCGAACCGGTCCGCGAAGAGCATATCTGCATCCTCGGCCTGCGCTCGGTCGATGCCCCGGAACGCAAGGTCCTGCAATCCTCCCGCATCCGCCGCCACGACATGCGCGAGATCGACGAGACCGGCATCGCCCGCCCCCTCTCGGCGTTCCTGGCGCGCGTGGCCGATGCCGGCGGCGCGCTGCATGTCTCGCTGGACGTGGATTTCCTCGACCCCTCCATCGCGCCCGCGGTCGGCACCACCGTGCCCGGCGGCGCCACGATCCGCGAGGCGCATCTGGTGATGGAAATGATCTGCGACAGCGGGTTGCTGACCTCGCTCGACCTGGTGGAACTCAACCCGTTCCTCGATGATCGCGGCCGCACGGCGCAGGTGATGGTGGATCTCACCGCCTCGGCGCTTGGCCGCCGCGTCTTCGACCGCCCCACGCAAGCCTTTGGATAAAAAGGAAAAACCGATGCCCGCCATTCCCCCGTCCGACAAGGCGCTGGTACCGTTCGTCAGCGTCGAGAACATGATGAAGCTGGTCCACCACATCGGCATCGAGCCGATGCTGCGCGGGCTGGCCCACTACATCGAACAGGATTTCCGCCGCTGGGAACTGTTCGACAAGACCCCGCGCGTGGCCAGCCATTCCGCCGAAGGCGTGATCGAATTGATGCCCACCTCGGATGGCGAGGTCTACGGGTTCAAATACGTCAACGGCCACCCAAAGAACACGCGCGAGGGGCTGCAAACCGTCACCGCCTTCGGGCTGCTGGCGGATGTCGGCAACGGCTACCCGGTGCTGCTCAGCGAGATGACGGTGCTGACCGCGCTGCGCACCGCCGCGACCTCGGCCATGGTCGCCAAGCACTTGGCACCGAAAGGCGCCGACACCATGGCGATGATCGGCAACGGCGCGCAATCGGAATTCCAGAGCCTCGCGATGAAGGCGGTCTGCGGCCTGAAATCGGTGCGGCTGTGGGACATAGACGTACACGCCACCCGGAAGGCCGCCAAAAATCTCAAGGGCTTGGGGCTGGAAGTTCATGTGTGTGACAGCGCGGAATCCGCGATGGAGGGCGCGCAGATCATCACCACCTGCACAGCCGACAAGCAATACGCCACCATCCTGACCGACAACATGGTGGGCTCGGGCGTGCATATCAACGCCATCGGCGGCGACTGCCCGGGCAAGACGGAACTGGCACCGGGGGTTTTGCACCGGTCGGACATTTTCGTGGAATATCCCGAACAGACCCGGATCGAGGGCGAGATCCAGCAGCTCGCGCCCGATCACCCCGTCACCCAGATGTGGGAGGTCATCAACGGCACCAAGCCCGGCCGCACCAGCGCCGGCCAGATCACCCTGTTCGACAGCGTCGGCTTCGCGATCGAGGATTTCAGCGCCCTGCGCTACATCCGCGACCATATCGGCGGCACCGACCTTTACCTGGAACTGGATCTGCTGGCCGACCCGGACGATCCGCGCGACCTGTTCGGGATGCTTCAGCGCGCGGCGCCCTAGGC
>JAASSQ010000181.1 GCA_021767845.1 Roseovarius sp.
CCAGAAGGTCGCGCGAGAACAGCCGGTGCCCGCGCGACAGGGCGGCCAGCCCGAAGATCACCGCGCCGCCCAGCCCCAGCAGCATCAGGATCTGCCCGATGGGCAGGTCCGCCGCGAGGCGCTTGATGAACATGTCTTCCAGCGCGAAGCCGGCCATCGCCAGCACCATGAGCGCGCTGCCGCGCAGGTTTTCCATTCTGCCGCCTCGGGGATTGCAACGGGTCGCCCTTGCCTAAGCCGCGGCGGCGGGCATGGCAAGCCGCTGCGCTCAGCCCTTTTTCAGCGGCACGCCGTAAAGCTCCAGCCGATGCCCCTTGAGCCGGTAGCCCAGTTTCTCGGCGATCTTTTCCTGCAACGCCTCGATCTCGGGATCGACGAACTCGATCACCTCGCCGGAATGGATGTCGATCAGGTGGTCGTGATGTTCGCGCTCGGCATCCTCGTAGCGGGCGCGGCCGTCGCCGAATTCCAGCTTGTCGAGGATGCCCGCCTCCTCGAACAGCTTGACGGTGCGATAGACCGTGGCGATCGAAATCCTGGGATCGCGGGCCGAGGCGCGGGCATAGAGTTCCTCGACATCGGGGTGATCGTCGGAATCCTGCAGCACCGAGGCGATGGTGCGGCGCTGATCGGTCATGCGCAGGCCCTTGGCCTCGCAGCGGTCGGTGATGGTGTCGGACATGGGCTGTCCCCCGCGTATCGTGGTCGGGGGGTGGATAGCGGCATCGCAGAAACGAATCCACCCGTTTCTGCGCGCGTGCGGTTGACTTATGCGCGGGCAGGGCGCATGTGGGGTGCAAGCGATGTTTCCTGCCGCGTGAGCAGTGCGCCCGGCGCCGACCGGGTCTCGATAACGAAATATCGACGATAAGTTCCCAAAATCACGCGTGGGTCCGAACCGTTCGACCGATTTGCGGCACGAGGCTGCAGGCCGGGTCGGGTGACACCACGAAAGGGCCGGGGCGGATGCCTTGGCCGAATGGCGCGCGCCTTTTGGGTGCCGTGCCCGAAAGGATACGACTTGAACCTGTTTCAGGAAATGGGCCTGCCCGGCCCGCTGGTGAAGCGACTGGCGAATAGCGGCATTACCGAACCGACCCCGATCCAGACCCACGCGATCCCCCATGCGCTGGATGGCGAGGACGTGATGGGGCTGGCGCAGACCGGCACCGGCAAGACCGCCGCCTTCGGCCTGCCGCTTCTGGCAAAACTGATGGAGCAGCGCGGCAAGCCCGCGCCGAAATCGGTGCGCAGCCTGATCCTTGCGCCGACCCGCGAACTGGCGGGCCAGATCCGCGACACTCTGGTGCCGCTGGTCAAGGATAGGCCGATCAAGGTGGGGCTGGTCGTGGGCGGCGCGTCGATCAACGCGCAGGTCAAGCGGCTGGAGCGGGGCACCGATGTTCTGGTCGCCACGCCGGGCCGCCTGCTGGACCTGCTGGATCGCGGCGCGCTGAGTCTTGATGCCACCGCGTTCCTGGTGCTGGACGAGGCCGACCAGATGCTGGATCTGGGCTTCATCCATGCGCTGCGCAAGATCGCCGGGCTGCTGCCCGAGACGCGGCAGACGATGCTGTTTTCCGCCACCATGCCCAAGCAGATGGAAGAGATCGCCGCCAGCTACCTGACCCATCCCAAGCGCGTGCAGGTCAGCCCGCCGGGCAAGGCGGCCGACAAGGTCACCCAAGGGGTGCATTTCATCGCCAAGGCCGAAAAGCCCAACCTGCTGATCGAATTGCTGGACGCCCACCGGGAGGACCTGGCGCTGGTCTTCGCGCGCACCAAGCACGGCTCGGACAAGCTGGCGCGCAAGCTGGAGCAGGCGGGCTACGCGGTGGCCGCGATCCACGGCAACAAGAGCCAGGGCCAGCGCGACCGCGCCCTGCGCGCGTTCCGCGCGGGCGACGTGCGGGTCTTGGTGGCCACCGACGTGGCGGCGCGGGGGCTGGATATCCCCGACGTGAAGCATGTCTACAACTTCGATCTGCCCAACGTGCCGGAAAACTACGTGCACCGGATCGGGCGGACGGCGCGCGCCGGGCGCGACGGGGCCGCGGTGGCGTTCTGCGCGCCGGATGAAATGGGCGAGCTGAAGGACATCCAGAAGGTCATGAAGCTGACGATCCCGGTCTTGTCGGGACGCGCCTGGGAAGAGCTGCCCGACCCCAACGCCAAGCCCAAGGGCCGGGGTGGTCCCCGCCGCGGCAAGGGCGGCGGCGCAGGCGGGAGCAAACCCGGCCAGACCCAGTCCCGCGCCCGGCGCCGCCGGCGCGGCGGCGGCCCGCGCCGCCAGGCGGCCTGAGACCATGTGAAAGACCGGTGCGCGCGGACCCGCGCGCGCCGGACACCGCGACCGCGCGGGCTATCCCGCCGCCAGATCGGCCCAGACCGGCAGGTGATCCGAGGCGATATGGGCGGGCCGCGCATGGTGGACCCCGGCGGCCAGCACCGAAAGATCGGGGCTGAGCGCGATCCGGTCGAGCGGCGCCACGGGCCGCGGCGCGGGATAGGAGGCCAGCCCCGGCAGGAAGCGCACCAGCTTGACCGCGGCATCGAGCGCCATGCCCGCGCCCCATTCGTTGAAATCCCCGGCAAACACCGTAGGCATCGGAGCCAGATCGCGCAGCGCGCGGTTGACGGCGGCCAGTTGCAGCAGCCGGTAGCGCCGCACGAGGCCCAGATGCAGCCCGATCACCCGCACCGGACCGATGGGGGTGGCCAGATCGGCGCGGATCGCGCCGCGCGGCTCCAGCCCCGGCAGTTCGATATGCGCTGTCTCAAGGGCCTGCGTCCCCTCGCGCACCAGCATCGCGTTGCCATGCCACCCGAGCGAGCCGCCGGGCTGCCCGAAGGGCAGGATCTGCCAGCCGTCCTCCTCGACCATGTCATGGGGCAGGGCGGCAGGCCGGGGCGGCAGGCGCTTGTCGGCCTCTTGCAGAACCACCACATGCGCGGCAAGCGCATTGATGACGTTCAGGCTGCGGTCGGGCCGGCGGCGCAGGTCCATTCCGACGCATTTCTGAAGATTATAGGTTGCAATTCGCAGGTTCGATGCGTCCATGATGGCACCATAAAGGCATGGAAGAAGGGGCGATCTCAACGTGTTTTCCGATCAGACATGGCTGGCGCGGCTGATCTGGGGCGCGCTTCTGGCGGTCGCGCTGTGGGCGATGTGGCAATGGCAGCTTGAACTGGCCTTCGTGGCGCTGGCAACTTTCGCGCTATCGCTGGCCCCGGTCTTCGTGGCGAAATGGGCCGACGTGGTGGTGCCGCCCAGCTTCATCGCGGCGCTGGCGATCTTCGTGGGTGGAACGCTCTTTCTGGGCGAGGTGTTCGATTTCTACGAGCGCCTCTGGTGGTGGGACATCGCCATGCATGCCAGTTCGGCCGTGGGGTTCGGGCTGATCGGGTTCGTGCTGGTCTTCATGATGTTCCAGGGCGACCGCTTTGCCGCGCCGCCCGTCGCGGTGGCCTTTTTCGCCTTCTGTTTCGCCGTGTCCATCGGCGCGATGTGGGAGATCTTCGAGTTCGGGATGGACCAGCTGTTCGGGTTCAACATGCAGAAATCGGGCCTGCAGGACACGATGGGCGACCTGATCGTGAACACCATTGGCGCGCTGATCGGGGCGGCGGCCGGGTTCGGCTATCTCAAGGGGCAGGCGCGGGGCGGGCTGGCGCAGGTGATCGACGAGTTCGTGCAACGCAATCCGCGGTTCTTCCAGCGGTGGAAGAAATAGGATCAGGTGCCGCAAAAGGTCTGTTGCACCACCTCTGACGGCTCGGGCGGGCGGGTCAGATCCTCGGCACCCTCCTGTGCCTCGAAGGGGCGCGAAAGCACGTTGAGCAGCCGGTCGAACGGGGCGAAGTCGCCCGCGACGGCGGACTGGATCATCTGCTCGACCCGGTGGTTGCGCGGGATGTAGACCGGGTTGGCCGCACGCATCGTGGCGATGGGGTCATCCTCGGCCTCCAGCCGGGTGCGCCAGTCACTCTCCCAGGCGTCGAAGGCCGTTGGGTCGAGGAACTGGTCACGTGGGGCACCATCGCTCAAGACCCTGAAGGTATTGGTGAAATCGGCCCGGTTGTTGGCCATGCGTTCAAGCAGCCCGACGATCAGCAGCTCGTCCTCGGGGGTGGCCTGCGCCAGCCCGATCTTGCGCCCGTAAAGCGCCAGCCAATGCGCGTGGATGCGGTCCGGCATGGCGTGGACAAGCCGGGTGAATTCCTCGATCGCGGCGTCCTGATCGGGCATCAGGGGCACCAGTGCGGTGGCCAGTTGCGCCATGTTCCACACGATCACATTGGGCTGGTTGGAAAAGGCGTAGCGGCCCTGCGCGTCGATGGAACTGAACACCGTGTCGGGGTGGAAGGCATCCATGAAGGCGCAGGGGCCATAATCGATCGTCTCGCCCGAGATGGTGGTGTTGTCGGTGTTCATCACGCCATGAATAAAGCCCACCGACATCCATTGCGCGACCAGTTGGGCCTGCCGTTCTATCACTGTTTCCAACAGCTTGGCGGGGCTGTCGGCGTCGGGCGCGTGCCGCTCGACGGCATGATCGTAAAGCGCCTGCAGGGCTGGCACGTCGCGGCGGGCGGCGAAATACTGGAACGTGCCGACGCGGATATGGCTGGAGGCGACACGGGCCAGGATCGCGCCGGGCATCGCGCCGGTCTCGCGATAGACGGGTTCGCCCGTGGTCACGGCCGCGAGCGCGCGGCTGGTGGGGATGCCGAGCGCGTGCATCGCCTCGGAGACCAGGTATTCGCGCAGCACCGGACCCAGCCAGGCGCGCCCGTCGCCCATCCGCGAATACGGCGTGGGGCCGGAACCTTTCAGTTGAATATCAAGGCGTTGGCCGGTGCTGCTGACCACCTCGCCCAGCAGGTTGGCGCGCCCGTCGCCTAGTTGCGGCGAGAAGCCGCCGAACTGGTGGCCGGCATAGACCTGCGCCAGGGGCGCGGCGCCCTCGGGCGGACGGTTGCCCGAAAAGGCCTGGGCCATGTCCTCGGGCGTCCCGGGCGTGATGCCCAGGTCGGCTGCGAGCGCGTCGTTGAAGGCGATGAGGCGCGGGTCCTTGACCGGCACGGGATCGAGCCGGGTGAAGAAGCGCGCGGGCAGCCGCGCATAACTGTTGTCGAAAGGAATGTGCAGCGTCATGGGGCAAAGATAATCCGCCCGCGCCGAAACGCTAGAGGGGGCGGGTCATGCGGATCGCGCCGTCATGCGGCTGGAAGCGCAGGCGCGAGAAGAACCGCTGCGCGCGGGTGTCGCCGGCGGCCGTTTCGACATGCAGCGCCATCAGCCCCGCACCTGCCAAGGCCTTGGGAAGATTGGTCAAAACCTCGGTTCCGATGCCGCGGCCGCGCACGCCGGTGCGGATGGTGATCTCGTCCACCGTGCCGGTCATGCCGCCAAGCGCCACCGACCAACCGAAGGTCACGATGATGTAACCGATGGGCGCCCGGCCCGGCCCGATCAGGTAGACCGCGCCATGCGGCGAGCCGTCGAGCAGGGGGGCGAGGCCGGCGCGGCGGGCCTCGTCGGTCTGCTCGATCCCGCGTTCGGCATGGGCGTCGGTCACCAGCCGGCAGAGCCGGTCGAGATCGTCGGGGCGGGCAAGGGTGAGCTGTGTCAAGAGAAGCGATCCGCGTCTGAACTCCGCTTGGACCGTGGGGCGGATGGGGGCAAATGTCCACCTCTTGCAACGCGGTTTCGGCAACGATTTGCCCGAATCGGGCGGAGCGCCTTGGTTAACAGGGCAAAACGCGATCTGTATCGCGTCGGTATAACGTCGGTATCGCGTCGGTATTTGCCGCTCCGACCCCCGGTCGTTAACAGGCCGCACGCCGCGCCGCCCGCTTCATCTGGCCACCAATACCTCGGGGGTCCGGGGGCAGAGCCCCCGGCGGTGCGCCGAATGGGCCCGCGCTCAGCCCTCGGGCCGCTGGCCGCATTCCTCGGCCTTGGCGCGGTTCCACAGTGTGTCCATCTCGGCCAGGTCGCTGTCCTCGGGGCGCTTGCCCGCCTCGGCCAGCAGCGCCTCGATGCGCGCGAAGCGGCGGGTGAACTTGGCATTGGCGCGGCGCAGGGCGGTTTCGGGATCGACCTTCATGTGCCGCGCGAGATTGGCCA
>JAASSQ010000182.1 GCA_021767845.1 Roseovarius sp.
AGCGTGCGCGACTTGTCGAACAGCTCGGTGTCCTGCGAGTTGTAGTATTTCGCGTCGTCATCGGGGTCCATCGCCCGGCCGCCGAAGGCGATGCAGCGCCCGCGCGGATCGCGGATCGGGAACATGATCCGGTTGCGGAACACGTCGTAGGGCCGGCCCCCCGGCTTCTTGCTGGGCCGCGCCAGCCCGCAGGCCAGGATCAGCTCGTCCTCGACCCCCTTGCCCTTGAGGTGATCCCACATCGCCTGCCACGCCGCGGGCGCGAAACCCAGCTCGAACCGCTCTTGGGCGGCCTCGTCCAGCCCGCGCCCGGCCAGATAGTCGCGCGACGGCCCGCCCGCCCCGGTGCGCAGCTGCAGGCGGAAGAACTGCACCGCCATTTCCATGACCTCGGCCAGCTGCGCGCGGCGGTCCGCCTTCTGCCGGGCCTGCGGGTCGCGTTCGGGCATCTGCATCCCGGCCTCGTCGGCCAGGATGCGCACGGCCTCCATGAAATCCACGTTCTCGGTCTCGCGCACGAAACTGATCGCGTCGCCCTTGGCGTGGCAGCCGAAGCAGTAATAGAACCCCTTGCGGTCATCGACGTGGAAGCTGGCGGTCTTTTCCTGGTGGAACGGGCACGGCGCCCACATGTCGCCCTTGCCCTGGTTGGACTTGCGCTGATCCCACATGACCTTGCGGCCCGCCACATGGGCCAGCGAGGTGCGCGAGCGCAGTTCGTCCAGAAATCCGGGTGGAAGACTCATGCCCCCGACTATGGGGGATCGGGCCAGCCGCGGCAAGGACCGCGGCGCGCCCCGGCGCCTATTGTTCGAAGGACATGCACTGCTGCTCCAGCGCCGTGCCGATATCGGCCGAAAGCTGCGCCTCGGGCAGCGAATAGATCCACTCGACCAGCGGCGCGACCGTGGGGCGGAACCGCTCGGCGATGCCGCTGTCGGCGCCGGTCAGCGCGGCGGTGGTTTCCCGCGCGCCGGCCCCGTCCCGGCGGGCCTCGGCGATGCGGCCGGCGATGGCGCCCTGCTCGGCGCAGCGCGCGGCCTTCCGGGCCTCGGTTTCGGCACTCGCGGCCACGCCCGACAGGGCCAGGCCGCAGGACAGGATCAACAGACGCAGCATTGCCATCCTCGCAAGGGTTTCAGACGCGCGCAGCCTGTCACCCCCGGCCCTGCGCCGCAACCCCCTTGCCGCGCGCCGCCCGCGCCCCGCTCAGAGGCCCAGCGCCCGGTAGCTCGACGCCACCTTGTCGATCGACACCAGGTAGGCGGCGGTGCGCAGGTCGGTCACGTCATCGCGCCCGTGCCAGACCTCGCGCATCGACTGATACGCGGTGCGCATCGTGTCATCCAGCCCCGAGCGCACGAGTTCCAGCTCCCCCGCCCCGCGCAGATACTGCTCCTTGAAATTGGGCGACATCGTCCAGGCATCGCCCAGGTGGTCGTCCAGCTTTTCCAACTCGCGCACGATCAGTTCGTGGCGCGCCTCTTCCTGGCGGCGGCCCATCCGGCCGAACCGGATATGGCTCAGGTTCTTCACCCACTCGAAATACGACACCGTCACGCCGCCCGCGTTGGCATACATGTCGGGAATGATGACCGTGCCCTTCTTGCGCAGCACCTCGTCGGCGCCGGCGGTCACCGGGCCGTTGGCCGCCTCGATGATCAGCGGGGCCTTGATCCGGTCGGCATTGCCCATGTTGATGACCGCTTCCAGCGCGGCGGGAATCAGGATGTCGCATTCGTGCTCCAGCACGGCGGCGCCCTCGGCGGTGTGGGTGGCGTCCGGGAATCCGGTGACGCCGCCATGTTTCATGATCCAGGCGCGCACCGCATCCACGTCCAGCCCGTCATCGCTGTAAAGCGCGCCGTCATGCTCGATGATGCCGGTGATCCGCGCGCCGTCCTCCTCGGACAGGAACTTGGCCGCGTGATAGCCCACGTTGCCCAGGCCCTGCACGATCACCCGCTTGCCGTCCAGCTTGCCGGTCAGGCCCGCCGCCGCCTTGTCCTCTTCCTGGCGGAAGAACTCGCGCAGCGCGTATTGCACGCCGCGTCCCGTCGCCTCGACCCGGCCGGCGATGCCGCCGGCGTTCAGCGGCTTGCCGGTCACGCAGGCGCGGGCGTTGATGTCGGTGGTGTTCATCCGCCGGTACTGGTCGGCGATCCAGGCCATCTCGCGTTCGCCGGTGCCCATGTCGGGGGCCGGCACGTTCTGGCTGGGGTGGATCAGGTCGCGCTTGGCCAGCTCATAGGCAAAACGGCGCGTGATGCGTTCCAGCTCGACATCGTCCCAGTCGCGCGGGTCCACGCACAGGCCGCCCTTGGAGCCGCCGAACGGCGCCTCGACCAGCGCGCATTTGTAGGTCATCAGCGCCGCCAGCGCCTCGACCTCGTCCTGGTTCACCGCCAGCGAATAGCGGATGCCGCCCTTCACCGGCTCCATGTGCTCGGAATGCACGCTGCGATAGCCGACGAAGGTGTGGATCTTGCCGCGCAGGCGCACGCCGAACCGCACCGTGTAGGTCGCGTTGCACACCCGGATCTTTTCCTCCAGCCCCGGCTCCAGATCCATGAGCGCGACCGCCCGGTTGAACATCAGATCGACGCTTTCGCGAAACGTCGGCTCCTGCAAATGCTTCATTACGCTGTTTCCTTCCCGTCCCGGTTGACGTGTGCCCGGTTTCTGTGCAGCTATCGTGTTGAATCATGGTGAAGGCCTGCGACAATTTTGTCCACCCATGGCCTTGCTCCGAGTCGCCGTGCCGCGCCGGACCCGGCACCGGCAAGAGGGCCGGAACAGCGATCCGAAACGTCTGGATCGCGGCGTTTGACCCGGCAACGGCGACAAAGTGTATCATCCGATAAAACTGTTTCCAAACAGGTCGTTAATGGCGGAATGAATCCGACGCACCGCCCCATTTTCGCCTTAATCTCCGTTAACAAAATCAGGTCGGGCAATCCTGCGCCCAGCATTTCACCCTGGAGAGGTGCCATGACGATTGCAAAGCGTGTCACGCCGCGTGCCGGCGTTTCGGATCAGAACCGGCCTCGTGCCGTTCACGTCAGCCCCGCACGCGGGGTTCTGACACGGTTTCGCCGGTCCGAGGACGGGGCGATCACCATCCTGTCGCTGTTCTTCTTCGTGGTGATGCTGGCGGCCGCCGGGCTGGGCATCGACGTGATGCGCCACGAGATGGCGCGCACCCATCTGCAATCCACGCTCGACAGCGCGGTGCTGGCCGGGGCCGGGGCGCCCGCCGACGCCACCGAGGAAGAGATCAAGGCGATCGTCGAGGATTACTTCCAGGCGGCCGGCCTGTCGCAGCACCTCAACGAGATCGACCCCGAGAAGGACATCAAGACCTCGCTCAACAGCAAGCGCGTGACCGCCTCGGCCAGTCTCGAGATGGATACCTTCCTGATGCGCCTCGCAGGCGTCAAGACGATGGCGGCGGGCGGCGGCTCCACCGCGGCCATCGCCTCGCCCAAGCTGGAAATCTCGCTGGTCGTGGACGCCTCGGGCTCGATGCGCGGCGACCGCATGACCGAGCTGAAGGCGGCGGCCAAGGAATTCGTGACCACCATCATCGACGGCTCCGATCCGGGCAACGTCGCCATTTCCATCGTGCCCTACAGCTGGAACGTGACCCCGCCGCAGGAACTGTTCGACGCGCTCAGCGTGGACAAGCGGCACGATTACTCGACCTGCATCCACTTCACCGACGACGAGTTCCAGAACGTCGCCGTCGATCCCGACACGACCTACGCCCAGTCGATCTACACTTCGCTCAGTGGCGACTTCAACGCGCTCGGCCAGGGCGACCCGTTCAAATACGACCCCTATCGCGGTTGGGTGAACAACAGCGCCTACAACCAGTCGTGCTACACCGACGCCTATTTCCAGATCCTGCCCTATTCCAATGACAAGCAGGAACTGCACGACAAGATCGACGCGCTGCAGGCGGCGGGCAGTACCTCGACCGACCTCGGCATGAAATGGGGCGTTGCCCTGCTCGACCCGGCCTTCCAGCCGGTGGTGCAGACGCTGCAGGCGCAGTACGACTACGTGCGCGACAATGACGGCAACATCATCACCCTGCCCGTCGTCGATGTGAACGGCAACCCGATCAAGGACGATGCCGGCCAGACGATCATGGCCCCCCAAAAGGATTACATGGTCGATCCCAGCCTCAAGCACCTGCCCGCGCGCCACGACGCGACCCAGGTTCTCAAGATCGTCGTTCTGATGGGTGACGGCGCGAACGACTATTCCTTTATGCTGGCCGACCCCAACGACCTGCTCGACCCCAGCGTGGCCGAAAACCACTCGCAAGCCGACTACCGCGGCCCGGATTCCACCGTCTACGAGATCACCTACAACGAGGCCATCTTCGAGCGCGCCCGCCTGGTGGACGAGAACGACAACGTGATCAATTACTCCATGAACGAGTCGAAATGCGGCGACGATGAATATAACCGCGAACGCCGCCGCGTGCGGAACTGGTGGGGCGGATGGTACTACACCTGGGTCAATGTCTATGTCGGCACCTGGGAATGCGACTACACGCGCGGCGACGAGGATCTGGCCGGCCACTACATCTACACGCCCGCCAAGTCCAAGGACTACTACGACCCCGCGCGCGACCAGTATTTCGCCCGGCTCGAAGATGCCTTCCCCTATATCGTCGATCAGAACCGCCTGTCCTGGGAACAGGCCTGGGGCCTGATGTCGCCCCGCTGGTACGAGGACATCAGCGGCGACAGCTCGCCCGACTGGCAGTATTCCACACGGAGCGGCTACGCCCTCGATTCCGACGCCAAGGACGACCGCCTGGAGGACATCTGCGACGAGGTCAAATCCACCACCGACATCGTGGTCTATTCCATCGCCTTCGCGATGGGCGACCTGGACGCCGCCAAGGACAAGCTGCGCGACTGCGCGTCGGCCGTGGGCAACTTCTACGAGGCCAAGCTCGAAGATGATCTCGAAGATGGCGAAGAGGCGCTTAACATCAGCCAAGTCTTCGGCTCGATCGCGGCCAACGTGCAGAAACTGAGGCTCACGCAATGATCCGGCCCCTGGCCAGAAGCCTTGCGCGCTTCCGGCGCGGCACGGACGGGGCGGTGACGGTGGAATTCGTCATCGTTTTCCCGGTGCTGATGCTGTTCCTGCTCTTCGCGCTGGAACTCAGCTTCATCACCCTGCGCCATGCCATGCTGGAACGCGGGCTGGACCTGACCGTGCGCCAGATCCGGCTGGGCTATGCCACGCCGCCCGATCACCCCACGATCAAGGGCATGGTGTGCGACTTTTCCAAGCTGGGCGGCAATTGCGAACAGAACCTGCGCCTTGAAATGAAGCCGGTCGATCCCCGCGCCTATTCGGGGCTGGACCCAAGGGCCGATTGCTTCGACGCGGCCGAACCCACCCGGCCCGTGCGCCAGTTCACCGCCGGCCAGCGCAACCAGCTGATGATCCTGCGCGCCTGCCTGAAATACAGCCCGTTCTTCCCCGGCGCCACGCTCGGCGAGGCCCTGCACACCGATTCCAGCGGGATGGCCGCCGTGACCTCGATGGCCGCCTTTGTCCAGGAGCCGTGATCCCATGACCCTCCGCCCCCTGATCTCCTTCCTGCGCGATTTCCGCAAATCCGTCCGCGGCGCCATCTCGGTCGAGGCCGTGGTGATCGTCCCGATCCTGTTCTGGGCGCTCAACGCGACCTACGAATTCTTCGAGATCTACCGCTACAAGAGCATCCGCGAAAAGGCCAGCTACACGATCGTCGATCTGATCTCGCGCGAACAGGCCGACATCACGCAAACCTATCTCGACGGGGCCAAGGAGATCTTCGACGACTTCACCCACGACACCGGCAACAACCAGCTGCGCGTGACCATCCTGACCTACAACTCGGCCGATGACGAATACGCCGTCGTCTGGTCGGCGATCCGCGGCGACGGCCCGCTCAAGCAGCTCACGACCGAGGAGATGAAGAACCGCCACGCCATCCTGCCGATGCTGCCCAATGGCGGGCAACTCATCCAGGTCGAAAGCTATTCCGAGTATCAGACCCGGCTCAACATTCCGCAAAAGGGTCCGTTGCCGGTTTCGACCCGCGTGTTCACCAGCCCGCG
>JAASSQ010000015.1 GCA_021767845.1 Roseovarius sp.
CGTCGCTGGAATCGATCCCGCCGATATGCGCCCGCAGCAGGTGTAAGACATGAGCGGCCCCGGCACAGACAGGACGATACTGGTTCTGAATGCCGGGTCCTCCTCGATCAAGTTCGCGGTGTTCGGCCAGTCGCTCGATGAGCGGCTGGCCGGCCTTGTCGAAGGGATCGGCACACGTGACACGCGCCTGAAAATCGGCGGCGAGACGCTTGACCCCGACCTGCCGGATCACGCCGCGGCCCTTGAGGCCGTGATTGTCGCGCTCTCCGAACGTGGGTTGCCCGTGACCGGGTTTCGCGCCGCCGGGCATCGCGTGGTACATGGCGGCACGGAACTGACGGCGCCGGTGCGGGTCACGCGGGAAACAATGGCGAAAATCGCGAACTGCGCAACGCTTGCGCCGCTGCACAATCCGCACAACCTGGCCGCGATCGAGACATTGGCGCGGCTCGCCCCGGATCTGCCGCAATTCGCCAGTTTCGACACCGCGTTTCACGCCGGGATGCCCGAGGTCGAGGCGCGCTATGCGGTGCCGGGGCCGGTGTCGGCACGGGGCATCCGGCGCTATGGGTTTCACGGGATTTCTTATGCGTCGTTGGTGCGCCTGCTGCCCGAGGTGTCCGGGCGCGGCCTGCCGCGGCGCCTGCTGGCGTTCCATCTGGGCAACGGCGTCTCGGCCTGCGCGATCCGCGACGGGCGGTCGGTTGCCACCACCATGGGATATTCGCCCCTCGAAGGGATGACGATGGGCACGCGGTCGGGCGACATCGACGCGAACGCGGTCCTGCGCCTGGTGCGCGAGGACGGGATCGACGCGACCGCCCGCGCGCTGAACAAGGACAGCGGGCTTCTGGGCCTGTCAGAAGGCCTGTCCGACATGCGTGCGCTGCTTGCGAGCGAGACCGACGCGGCGCGTTTCGCCGTTGACCATTTCTGCTATCGCGCCTGTCGCCATGCCGGGGCGCTGATCGCCGCGATGCAGGGGTGCGACGCGATCGTCTTTACCGGGGGGATCGGTGAAAACGCCGCCGCGATCCGCGCACGCATCATGAGCGGGCTGGCTTGGCTGGGACTGGAGGTCGATGCCGCTGCGAATGATACCAACGCGCCAAGGCTTCATGCCCGCGAATCGCGGATCGCGGCGTGGATCGTTCCGGCGCAGGAAGAGCGCATGATCGCGGCAGACGCGCTGTCGCTTCTGGACGGGCCGGGCGCATGACCCCTCTGCGCGGTCAGTCGCGGCCCCCGGCCATGGCCAGCGTGAGCGCCGTCGCCGCAACGATGTCGTCCACCGTCGCACCGCGGCTCAGATCGCAAACCGGGCGCGCGAAACCTTGCAGGAAGGGTCCGACCGCCTGCGCGCCAGCCAGTTCCTGCACCAGCTTGTACGCGATATTGCCCGCATCGAGCGACGGGAAGACCAGCACGTTGGCCTCGACAGGCTCGGCCCCTTTCAGCCGCGCGGTCGCCGCGTTGAGCGCGGCATCGGCCTGCACCGGCCCGGCAAAGCCCGAGGCCTCGGCAGCGGCGCGCACGGTCTGCACGCTGTCGCCCGCACCCGACGCCCCGGTGGAATACGACAAGAGCGCCACGCGCGCCGCCCCCAACAGCGCCCGGGCCGAGGCGGCCGAGGCCCGCGCGATCCCGGCGAGGGCCTCGGCATCCGGGGCGACCGTCACCGCGCAATCGGCAAAGATCATCTCGCGCCCATCGGGGAACACCATCAGGAAAAACGATGACGGCGCGGCGACCCCCTCGGCCAAGCCGATCGCCAGGCCCGCCGCCTCGATCACGCGCCGGGTGGGGGCGTCGGCGCCGGCCAACATGGCATCCACACGACCGGCCGCCACCATCGCGGCGGCCCGGATCAGAGGTTTGGTCAGCATCTTGCGCGCAAGCGGCGGCTTGATACCGCGCACCCGCACCAGTGCCTCGGCAAGGGTGTCGTCGGGCGCATCGGGGGGCAGCGGCTGGCACAGCCCCTCGGACTCGAGCCGCGCCTGGGCCTGCGCGATGCGCGGGTCATCCCATTCGGGAAACACGACCTTTCCGGGCCGGGCCCGCGCATCCGCGAACGCTTTTTCCAAGGCACCCATGGCAATCCTCCCTGCCGTCCACATCAGACCCGATCGCTCTGCGGGGTCAAGGCCATCCGGCTCACCGGGACGGGCAGGAGTGGTGGACATCAATCCGGCAATTTCAACTTTTCCGCGACCACGTTTCGGGGAAATCGAACGAGAAAGAAATTTGTCGCGAGGCCGGGGTATCTGCCCTAACCTGAGCGCCGCGCGAGCAGGGGAGGAACGATGACACACCATCAGCCAAGGATCGACACGTCGCCCAAGGTGTCCGACGAGGTGCGCAAGACCACCTGCTACATGTGCGCCTGCCGCTGCGGCATCAACGTGCACATGAAGGATGGCAAGGTCGCCTATATCGAGGGCAACCGCGATCATCCGGTGAACCGCGGTGTCCTGTGTGCGAAGGGCAGCGCGGGCATAATGCAGCATAACGCCCCCTCTCGGCTGCGCGCGCCGCTGAAACGCGTGGGCCCGCGCGGCTCGGGCGAGTTCGAAGAGATCACCTGGGACGAGGCACTGAGCATCGCGACCGACTGGCTGGCGCCGCTGCGCGAGAAAGACCCCTCGAAACTGGCCTTCTTCACCGGGCGGGACCAGTCGCAAAGCTTCACAAGCTACTGGGCGCAGAATTTCGGCACGCCGAATTACGCCGCGCATGGCGGGTTTTGCTCGGTCAACATGGCCGCGGCGGGCATCTACACGATGGGCGGGGCGTTCTGGGAATTCGGGCAGCCGGATTGGGAGCACACCAAGCTCTTCATGATCTTCGGCGTGGCCGAGGACCACGATTCCAACCCGATCAAGATGGGCATCGGCCGCATCAAGGAACGCGGCGCCAAGGTGATCGGGGTGAACCCCATTCGCTCGGGTTATAACGCGGTGGCCGATGAATGGGTCGGCATCACGCCGGGAACCGACGGGCTGTTCATCCTGTCGCTGGTGCACGAGCTGCTGAAATCGGGCCGGATCGACCTCGATTACCTGGCGCGCTACACGAACGCGCCCGTGCTGGTGAACATGGACGAGACATCGCCAGACCACGGGCTGTTGCTGCGTGACGAGGCCGGCAAGACGCTGGTGATCGACCGCAAGACGGGCAAGCCCGCGCCCTTCGACCAGAAGGGGGTGCGCCCGGACCTGTCGGCCACCTATCGCCACGGCGGCACGACCTACAAGCCGGTGATGCATCTGATCGCGGAACGCTATCTCGATCCGCAATACGCCCCCGAGGCGGTGGCCGCGCGCTGCGGCATCCCTGCTGACAAGATCCGCACCATCGCTGCCGAACTGGCCCGTGTGGCATTTGACGAAGAGATCGTGCTGGAGCAGGAATGGACGGATTTCCGGGGCGAGACCCACAAGGTGATGAAGGGACGGCCCGTCAGTTTCCACGCGATGCGCGGCATCTCGGCCCACTCCAACGGGTTCCAGACCTGCCGCGCGCTGCACATGCTTCAGATCCTTCTGGGCACGGTCGAGGTGCCGGGCGGGTTCCGCTTCAAGCCGCCCTACCCCAAGCCCGTGACCGCCCACCCCAAGCCTCATGCCAAGGTGACACCGGACAGCCCGCTGGACGGACCGCACCTGGGGTTCGTGCAGGGGCCCGAAGACTTGGCGCTCAAGGAAGATGGCAGTCCTGCGCGGATCGACAAGGCGTTCACCTGGGAAAACCCGATGTCGGCGCACGGGCTGATGCACATGGTGATCTCGAACGCCCATGCCGGCGATCCCTACAGGATCGACACCCTGTTCATGTACATGGCGAACATGTCGTGGAACTCCAGCATGAACACGCGCGGCGTGATGGACATGCTGACGGATAAGGATGAAAGCGGCGCATATGTCATCCCGAGGATCATCTATTCGGATGCCTACAGCTCGGAGATGGTCGCCTATGCCGATCTGATCCTGCCGGACACGACCTACCTGGAACGTCATGATTGCATCAGCCTGCTGGACAGGCCGATCTGCGAGGCCGACGCGGCGGCCGACGCGATCCGCTGGCCGGTGGTGGAGCCGGACCGGGACGTGCGCGGGTTTCAGTCGGTTCTGTGCGAGCTTGGCGCGCGGCTGAACCTGCCGGGCTTCGTGAACGAGGACGGCAGCCAGAAATACGCCGATTACGCCGACTATATTACCAACCACCAGCGCAAGCCCGGCATCGGGCCGCTGGCCGGCTGGCGCACGGGTGACGAGGGGCTGACCCACGGGCGCGGCGCGCCGAACGCCGCGCAATTGCAGACCTATATCGAAAACGGCGGCTTCTTCATAAAGCATATCCCCGATGCGGCGGCTTACTACAAACCCTGGAACCGTCAGTATCAGGATTGGGCCGTCGATCTGGGTATCTATGACAGCCCGCAGCCCTACATCTTCGATCTCTATGTTGAGCCGATGCGGCGTTTTCAGCTGGCCGCCGAGGGGCATGGCGACCGCCAACCGCCCGATCACCTGCGCGAGCGCATTCGCGAAACGCTGGACCCATTGCCGATCTGGTATCCCCCGTTCGAGGATGCCGGCGTGGACACCGACGAGTTCACAATTCATGCGCTGACGCAAAGACCGATGGCCATGTATCACAGCTGGGGCAGCCAGAATGCGTGGCTGCGCCAGATCCACGGCCACAACCCGCTGTATCTGCCCACGAAACTCTGGGAGGCCCACGGGTTTTCCGAAGGGGACTGGGCGCGCGTATCCTCGGCGCATGGCCAAATCACCGTGCCCGTGGCGCATATGGCGGCGCTGAATGAAAACACGGTGTGGACGTGGAACGCCATCGGCAAGCGCAAGGGGGCCTGGGCTCTGGACAAGGACGCGCCGGAGGCGACCAAAGGCTTTCTGCTCAACCACCTGATCCACGAGCTGCTGCCACCCAAGGGCGACGGGCTGAGATGGGCCAACTCCGACCCGATCACGGGCCAGGCGGCGTGGTTCGACCTGCGCGTCAAGATCGAGAAGGCCGAGGCACCCACCGAAAGCCAGCCCCGGTTCGACCCGATCTCCTCGCCCGTGGGGCGCGGGCCGGATCATCTTGAATGGAAGGTCGGCAAATGAGTGGCAAATCCCTGACCCTTCTGGCTGTCGTGGCCTTCGTGGTGGCGATCCTGGGCGCCTTCGTCTGGTTCGTGGCCACCTGGGACAAAAGCCGCGAAGACAGCGTCACGCATCACCATGTCCCGATGGAGGAGCGCCGGACATGACATCGCTTCCCGAAAGCACCGACCGCAAGCTGGGACTTGTGATCGACCTCGATACCTGCGTGGGCTGTCACGCCTGCGTCGTCAGCTGCAAGGGCTGGAACACCGAGAATTATGGCGCGCCTTTGTCGGATCAGGAGCCTTACGGCGCCGATCCGACGGGGACGTTCCTGAACCGCGTTCATTCCTACGAGGTGCAGCCCGATCAGGGCGCGGCCCAGTTGATCCATTTCCCGAAATCCTGCCTGCATTGCGATGACGCGCCCTGCGTGACCGTCTGCCCCACGGGCGCCAGCTACAAGCGGGTCGAGGACGGGATCGTGCTGGTGAACGAAACCGATTGCATCGGCTGCGGCCTGTGTGCCTGGGCCTGCCCCTATGGGGCCCGCGAAATGGACGCAGCCGAAGGCGTGATGAAGAAATGCACGCTTTGCGTGGACCGCATCTACAACGAGAACCTGCCCGAGGAAGACCGCGTGCCCGCCTGCGTGCGCACCTGCCCCGCTGGCGCCCGGCATTTCGGCGATCTGGGCGACCCGAACAGCGATGTCTCAAAGCTGGTGGAAGAACGCGGCGGCATGGACCTGATGCCCGAACAAGGCACCAAGCCCGTCAACAAGTACCTGCCGCCCCGCCCCAAGGACCGGATGGACCGGCCCGCGCCCGCGCAAGCCGAGGGCGATATCGACGTTCTGGCCCCCTTCCTCAAGCCCGTTGCCGAAGAACCCAAGGGCTTCATCGGTTGGCTCGACAAGGCATTGGAGAAACTCTGACATGCATCCGGCACCGTCCGTCATCATCTTCACAACGCTGTCGGGCCTCGGGTTCGGGCTGCTGATCTGGCTGGGGCTCGGGATGCCGACCGTCACGGGGTGGGTCGCCTTCGTCTTTTTCCTGATCGCCTATGCCTTGGCGGTTGGCGGCCTCTTGGCCTCGACCTTTCACCTTGGGCATCCCGAGCGGGCGTTCAAGGCGTTCACGCAATGGCGGACAAGCTGGCTGAGCCGCGAGGCATGGGCCGCGGTGGCGGCATTGATCGTGATGGCGATCTATGGCGCGGGGCTGGTGTTTTTCGGGACACGAGTGGCGTTCCTGGGATGGATCGGCGCCGCGCTGTCGCTGCTGACGGTCTATTGCACGTCGATGATCTACGGTCAGCTAAAGACCGTGCCGCGGTGGAAAACCCCGCTGACCCCGGTTCTTCTGATGGCGATCTCGCTGGCCGGGGGTGCGTTGCTGGCCGGGCAGGTCACCGAAGCCCTGATCCTGCTCCCCGTCGCAGCGGTGGTGCAGGTGGTGTGGTGGGTGAAGGGCGACACGGCCCTGAAATCCAGCGGCAGCGACATGGCAAGCGCCACGGGGCTTGGCGGAATCGGCCAGGTTCGGGCCTTCGAGCCGCCGCATACCGGCACCAACTACCTGCTGCGGGAATTCGTGCACGTGGTCGGGCGCAAACACGCGATAAAGCTGCGGGCGATTGCCCTTGTGCTTGGCTACGCGGTGCCGGTGGCGCTGCTGTTGATGCCGTTCGGGCACCTGCTGGCCCTGATCGCGGTGGCGGCACATCTGGCGGGGATTGCCGCCTCACGCTGGTTGTTCTTCGCCGAGGCCGAACACGTGGTGGGCCTGTATTACGGCAAACGCTGACGGCCACCCGTCGCGCCACGGCGACCGCCCAAACCGGCGCCTTTCCGGGGCTCCGCCAGTTCGCGCCTCAATCGCTCCGCCGGAGCGATTGCCGGGCTGCGCCCGGACCGGCGCTCACCCCCAACCGTCGGTCCATTCGTCGATCTTGGGTTGGATACGGTTTTCACGGAACCGCCGCCACCGCACGCGGATCGCCCATGCAAAGGCCGCAAGCAAGGTCAGGAAGATGATGTTGAACCACGGGATGATCCGCTGATCGGGGCCCTCTGCCGGTTCCACCGCCACGGCATTGGGGTAGATCGACAGGAATTCGTTGCGCCAGCCGTAATGCGTCAGCACCACCCATTGCGCGTTCGCCTCGTTCTTCTTCGAGATCAGGTCCGACGCCTCGGCCTGAAGATTGGCGGTGTCGAACTTGAAATAGGGCGGCCAGCCCCAGCCGGTATCCTCGTTGCGATAGATCATCGGCTTGTCGTTGGTCTGGAACGTCTGGATGAAGAACACGTCACGGCTGGGTGTGGTTGGGTCTTCGCCGGTATCCGCGTTCGACCAGAACAGCGCGTTGTCGCCGGGATCGACGCGCTTTTCATAGGTGTCGGTGATCCGCACGATATCGTGCTGGGGCAGCGTGTAGTGCAGGACCGCCGCCACCAGCAGCCAGAAGACACCCCAGAACACCCATTTCGCATAGACCATTCCGCCCCCCTTACATGAAGTTCGTCACATAGATGATGACCGCGACCGCCACCGTGGGAATGACATAGACCAGCAGGATCAGCTTGCGCCTGAGCGAATGCTCGTAATCCGTCATTCCCGCCTGGATATAGGCATCCTTGTCGCCGGGCCTACCCTGCTCGTGCCATTCACGCTCCAGTTTCTCGCGACGCACCGAGCGTGAATAGAGCGATACGGCCAGATAGATCACCGTCAGGACGACGAAGCCCACCACCACGAGCCGTGCGAATGCTGCCATGTCCGGGCCCTTTCCGATCCAAGCCTGATCCCTGCATAGGATGTGGGCCATCCCGGCGCAATGTCACGCGATGCAAAAGGGCGGGCCGTGCAGACCCGCCCTGCCCGCCGATCAGGTGCAGCTGTCAGCCGACGACGTTGAACTCCGGGCCGTAGGGATAGCCCGTGATGTTCTCGTTGCCGTCCTCGGTAATCACCAGAATGTCGTGTTCGCGGTAGCCGCCCGCGCCGGGCTGATCCTGCGGCAGGGTCAGCATCGGCTCCATGCTGATGACCATGCCGGGTTGCAGCACGGTGTCGATGTCCTCGCGCAGTTCAAGACCGGCTTCGCGGCCGTAATAGTGGCTTAGAACCCCGAAGGAATGGCCATAGCCGAAGGTGCGGTATTGCAGCAGGTCGCGTTCCTCGAAAAAGGCGTTGATCGCGTGGGTGACCTCGGCGCAGCTTACGCCCGGCTTCAGCAGTGACATGCCGTATTCATGGGCGGCCACGTTCGCCTCCCAGATCTTCAGGCTGGCGTCGTCCACCTCGCCCACGAACATCGTGCGTTCGAGCGCGGTGTAGTAGCCCGAGATCATCGGGAAGGTATTGAGGCTCAGGATATCGCCCCGCTCCAGCCTGCGCGCCGTGACGGGGTTGTGCGCACCATCGGTGTTTATCCCGGACTGGAACCACACCCAGGTGTCGCGGTACTCGGCGTCCGGGAAGCTCTTGGCGATTTCAAGCTCCATCGCATCGCGGCCCGCCATCGCAACGTCGATTTCACGCACGCCTTCCCTGACCGACTCGCGGATCGCGTAGCCGCCCACGTCTGCCACCCTCGCGCCCTCGCGGATCAGGGCGATCTCGGCGGGGGATTTCCACATGCGCTGCCGCATCGTCGCCGGGGCCACGTCAACCATGGTCAGGGGCTTTAAAAAGTCCTCGAGCTTGTCGCGCTGCTGAAGGGTAAGGTGATCGCCCTCGTAGCCCACGACCTTGCCTTCGCCCGCGACCGAGCGCACGGCGCGCCAGAAATTGTCACGCTGCCAGTCGGTATAGGTGATGTTGTCGCCGTGGCTGCGGCGCCAGGGCTGGCCCGCGTCGATGCCGGCGCTGATCGTCACATTCTCGGTCTCGGTCACGACAAGCGCATAGGGCCGGCCGAATGCGCAATACAGGAACCCGCTGTAATAGGCCACGTTGTGCATCGAGGTCAGCACGACAGCCTGCGCGCCGGCGTCATCCATGATCTGGCGCAGCCCCTTGAGCCGCGCCTCGTACTCGATCTCGGCAAAGGGCAGCTTGGCCTTTTCGCCATTGTGGAAACGATACATTTCAGGACGTGCAGTCATTTCGACCCTCCTTGAAAAGAAAGGTCCCGGCGTTCAGGACTGATTTGAGGAAACCGGCCTTGATGGGACGACGCCATCGCCCCCGGCACGTCCTTTCCTTGCCGATCCCGCGTGATCTGGCAAGATGGAATCTCGCATGTTTCAGGGAAATCAAGCGCGATGACAGCACGCACCGGCGACAGGAACCTCATCACCGACGTGCCGGGCCTTCTGGTCGGCAACGCCAGCGACACCGCCATCAAGACCGGCGCAACCGTTCTTCTGGGCGAGGCGCCGTTCACCGCCGGGGTGCACGTGATGGGCGGCGCGCCCGGCACGCGCGAAACCGATCTTCTGGCCCCGGACAAGACGGTGGACCGGGTGGATGCGCTTGTCCTGTCCGGCGGATCGGCCTTCGGGCTCGATGCGGCGTCGGGCGTGGCCGACGCCCTGCGCGCGGCGGGGCGCGGGTTTGCCGTGGGCGATCAGCGAGTGCCGATCGTGCCGGGGGCGATCATCTTCGACCTGCTGAATGGCGGGGACAAGGAATGGGCCGAAAACCCCTATAAACGCCTTGGAATGGAGGCGCTTGCCACCGCCTCGGACGAGTTCGGGATCGGCACGGCGGGTGCCGGCACGGGCGCCACGACCGCGACCCTGAAAGGCGGGCTTGGTTCCGCCTCGATGGTGCTGGCGTCGGGGCATGTGGTGGGCGCGCTCGTGGTTGTGAACGCACTCGGCTCGGCCACGGTGGGGGACCGGCCGCATTTCTGGGCGGCCCCCTTCGAGATCGGGGACGAGTTCGGCGGGCTTGGCCCGGCGCAAGACTATCCTGCCCCCTTGTCGCCACGCACCAAGCTGGCGCAGCACGCCAATACCACCATCGGGATCGTGGCCACGGATGCCGCGCTTGGCAAACCGCAATGCACGCGGATGGCCACGGCGGCACATGACGGGCTGGCCCGGGCGCTTGTGCCGTCCCATACGCCGATGGATGGTGATCTGGTTTTCGCGGCCTCCACCGGAGCGCGCCCCTTGCAGGACGCGGGCGCAGAGGTGCTGGAGCTTGGCCATGCCGCCGCGATCTGCATGGCGCGGGCGATTGCCCGCGCGGTTCACGCCGCAACGCCAGTCGAGGGGGATGGCGTGCCCTGCTGGTCCTCGCTCAGCCGGTAAGGGCGGCGACCATGTGGCTGTCGGGATCGGCCAAGTCGTCGATCACGTCGAAATGGTGCCGCTCCGGCGCGACGACATGGCGGCACTCCCACGCCTCGGCCAGCCACCGCGCCTGATCCAGAAACGCGGGCCGTTCCCGCGCGCCGACCCAGACGATGACGGGCACATCCACAGGTTGCATCAAGACCGGGCTTTCCGCCTCGGCCGCCGCTGGATCAAGGCCAAACTCCTTGTTCATGGACGTTTTCAGCAGCGGGCGCAGGTCTGCCACGGGCGAGATCGGCACGACACTGGACAGCCGTGCCGCCACCGACCCGTCCAGCACCCCGGCCACGCACATGCGCGCCGCGAGATGCCCGCCCGCCGAATGGCCCGCCAGGGCAATGGGACCTGCGACATGCTGTGCCGCGGTCTCGATCGCCTTGGCGATCTGGCGGGTGATCTCGGCGATACGCACGTCGGGGCAAAGATCGTAGGACGGCATCGCCACGGCCCACCCTTGGCCAAGCGGCCCCTGCGCCAGGTGCGACCAGTAGGATTTGTCGAACCGCAGCCAATAGCCACCATGCACGAAGACGCACAGCCCCTTGGGCGTGCCTTCCGGCAGGAACAGGTCAAGGCATTGCCGCGCTGTCGGGCCATAGGCCATATCCAGGTGCGCGCGGCCCTTGGCGGATAGATCGGCGCGCACCTCTTTGGCCTGGTCGGCCCAACGTGGCGGGTAGTCCGCCGCGCCGGGAATATGCGCCGCGTTTGCATAGGCGTCGTCCAGCTCCATCGCATTATCCTGCCTGTTCGTCTGGACAAGACTAGCCCAAGATGCTTTGCCTTTGCGAGACCAATCCGAAAGGGAAACGCCATGACCAAGACTGATCTGAAATCGCTTTTGAAGGATCCCAGCCTGCTGGCCGAACAGGCCTATCTTGCGGGCGACTGGGTGGACGGCGACGACGGCACGTTCGAGGTCACGAACCCCGCGCGCGGTGACGTGATCGCCAATGTCGCCGACCTGAGCCGCGCCCAGGTGGCCAAGGCCATCGCCCAGGCCGAAGCCGCGCAAAAGGACTGGGCCAGCTGGACCGGCAAGGAACGCGCCGCCGTGCTGCGCAAATGGTTCGAGCTGATGATGGAAAACCAGGACGACCTGGGAACGATCCTGACCGCCGAGCAGGGCAAGCCGCTGACCGAAGCCAAGGGCGAGATCGCCTATGGCGCCAGCTTCGTCGAGTTCTTCGCCGAGGAAGCCAAGCGGGTTTACGGCGAAACCATCCCCGGCCACCAGCGGGACAAGCGGATCACCGTCATCAAACAGCCGATCGGCGTGGCCGCCTCGGTCACGCCTTGGAACTTCCCCAACGCGATGATCACCCGCAAGGCCGCACCGGCCCTGGCAGCGGGCTGTTCCTTTGTGGCGCGCCCGGCGGCGGAAACACCCTTGTCCGCAACGGCCATGGGCGTTCTGGCCGAGCGGGCGGGCATCCCGAAAGGCGTGTTCAGCGTCGTCACGTCCTCCAGCGCCAGCGAGATCGGCAAGGAGTTCTGCGAGAACCCGTCGGTGCGCAAACTGACCTTCACCGGCTCGACCGAGGTGGGCCGCATCCTGCTGCGGCAGGCCGCCGACCAGGTGATGAAATGCTCGATGGAGCTGGGGGGCAACGCGCCCTTCATCGTGTTCGACGATGCCGATCTGGATGCCGCCGTCGAGGGCGCCATCATGTGCAAGTTCCGCAACAACGGGCAGACCTGCGTCTGTGCCAACCGCATCTACGTACAGGCAGGTGTCTATGATGCCTTCGCCGCCAAGTTGAAAGAGGCGGTCAGCAAGCTGAAAATGGGCGACGGCTTGGAAGAGGGTGTCGCGCTTGGGCCGCTCATCAACGCGGAAGCCATTGAAAAGGTTCAAGAACACGTGGCCGACGCCACGGCCAAGGGGGCCTCGGTGATCCTGGGCGGCGCCGAGCCGGCGCAGGGTCCGGGCTATTTCCTGCCGCCGACCATCGTGACCGGCGCGACGCAGGACATGCAGTTCGCGACCGATGAAACCTTCGGCCCGCTGGCGCCGCTGTTCAAGTTCGAGGACGAGGATGACGTGATCGCGATGGCCAACGACACGATCTTCGGGCTGGCCAGCTATTTCTATGCCAAGGATCTGAGCCGGGTCTACAAGGTGGCCGAGGCGCTGGAATACGGGATCGTCGGGGTGAATACCGGCATCATCTCGACCGAGGTGGCGCCGTTCGGGGGTGTCAAGCAATCAGGTCTTGGCCGCGAGGGCAGCCACCACGGAATCGACGAGTTCCTGGAGATGAAATACATCTGCATGAGCGTTTGAGGCCGAATCGGGGGCAAGCCCTTGGTTAACAAGGGAAACCCCCGATCGGCATAACGTCGGTATCACGTCGGTATCACGTCGGTATTCCGGCCCGCCGCGCGCCCGGTTAACAGGGCGCGCGGTTTTTTGCGGGGGTGCGGATTCTGGGTCTTACCTCGGGCGGATTCCGGTATAGGATCTGCCCAAGACTCCGTGACCCACCGCGAAAGAGAGACCCGCTGTGACCAGACTTCTGACCGCATTGCTGTCCGCCTGCCTGGCCATGCCCCTGACCGGGGCCATGGCGCAGGACCAGACCCGCGAGATCACCGGGGCGCTGGTCTATCGCGAGCGGATCGCGTTGCCGCCCGACGCAGACGTGATGATCGCGGCGCGCGGTGCGTTCGACACGGTTCTGGGCGAGGCCCGGTTCGGGACCGAGGGGCGGCAGGTTCCGCTGCCTTTCGCGGTCGAGCTGCCCGCCGATCTGTCGGGCCATGTCGAGGCGACGATCCGGGTGGGCGGCCAGCCGCGCTGGATCGCGCGCGACATCCCGTTTTCGGCAGGGGGCGCCCCGGTCGATCTGGGCGAAGTCCGGCTGACGCAGGTCACGCCACTGGATTTCGTCACGCGCTTCGATTGCAACGGCGAGCCGGTGGAGATCGGTATCCTGGGCGAGCGGGCTATCCTGCGCTGGCAAGGGCGCGAGATCGAGATGGAACAGGCGCGCAGCGCGTCGGGCGCGAGATACCTGGGCGGCGACGAGAACGAGATCGAGTTCTGGACCCAGGGCGACGAGGCGATGCTGAGCATCGGTGGCGAGAAGGTGGCCAATTGCATCATGGCCGCCGATGACACAGCGCCTTACACCGCCGGCGGCAATGAGCCGGGCTGGCACGTGACGGTTGGTGCGCAGCAGATCGAGATCGTGGCCGATTATGGCGACCTGACCCGCGACGCGCCGCGCCCGGATGTGCAGGTCACCCCCGGCGCCTATGCGTTCGACATGCCCGAGATCGCCGCGCGGCTGACCCTGCACGACAGGCTGTGCCATGACGATGCGACGGGAATGCCCCACCCGCACGAAGCGACCCTGATGCTGGAGGACCGCGAGCTGCGCGGCTGCGGCGGGTCACCGGCCAGCCTCCTGACCGGGGCCGAGTGGACGATCACGCAGGTCGGCGGTAGAGAGACGACCGGCGATACCATGCCCGCGATCGGCTTTGACGAGGCGGGCCGGATTGCGGGGCATACGGGCTGCAACCGCTTTTTCGGGGGCTATAACCTGACGGGCGAGGGGCTGACGCTTGGCCAGATGGGCGCGACGATGATGGCCTGCCCCGATGATCTGATGGTGCAGGAACGGCGCGTGCTGGAGGCGTTGGAGCAGGTGCACCGCTTTGACGTGACGGGCGAGGGGGCGCTGCAGTTGATCGGCGGGCCGGAAGGTACGCTGCTGCTGCAGGCCAGCCGGTAACGCAAGGCGGCTCGCAGGCCACCTGCCCATGCCACGCGCGTATCATGGAACGTATCAAGGAAACGGGCCGCCGCCGGCACGGGGCGGCCCGGAGAAATGCGCGATCAGTTCACGGTTTCGGCGTCCACCACGTCCTTGTCGGTGCGGGTGGGTGTGCCGCTCGTGATCTCGATGCGGCGGGGTTTGAGGGCCTCGGGCACCTCCCGCACCAGGTCGATGTGCAGCATCCCGTCGGAATGCGTGGCCCCGGTGACCTTCACATGGTCGGCCAGCTGGAACTTGCGTTCGAACGCGCGGGTGGCGATGCCGCGATGCAGGAAGGTGCGGTCGCTGTCATCCTCGGCCTTGCGGGCCGCGACGACAAGCGCGCCATCCTTCACCTCGACGCTGAGATCGCTTTCGGCGAAGCCCGCGACGGCGATCGAGATGCGATAGGAATCGTCGGCCGTCTTCTCGATATTGTAGGGGGGATAGGTGGGCTGGCCCATGTCGCTTGACAGGACGCGGTCCATCATGTCCGCGATCTGATCGAACCCGACAGTGGCTCGATACAGAGGCGCGAGATCGAAATTGCTACGCATTGGTCATCCTCCTTTGAGCGATACCTTGGTGAGTGCCTTCCACTTGGGACAGGCTTGCGTGACCGGCCCGCAGCGCGGCGCCGGCCGATATAGATTTGGGCAAAGCGCGGGGCGCTTTCAAGACCTGTAGCAGGCGGTCAGGGCTTGGCGAATTTCGCGCCCGAGGCCTGACCGCCCTGCCCCACCTGAACGCGGCGGAAGCCGGTATTGCCGGGTTGCATGGTCTGCGCCACGCGCAGATCGCGTTTGAGCCCCTCGACCAGCGCGGGCAGGTCCATGCCATAGGCGACGGGGCTTTCGCCGTCACTCGTGCCGCCGCTGATGACCGACAGTATCCTTGCGCGCCGCCCCTCGCGTACGAAGACCGGCGCGCCGGAGGAGCCGAAGGTCACGTTGCAATCGAAGGCCATCAGCCCCTCGCCATGCCAGTCCAGACCGCAATCGCGCTGCCATGACGGGGCGGCATCGCGTTTCCGGCCATAGGAGACCATGCTCACCCTGAGCCCCTTGCGCGGCCCGGAATGCAGGCGGAACGGATCGGCCAATGCGGTCTGGATGGGTTGGGCCAGTTGCAGCAGCGCGGCATCGGCGCGGATGTTTTCCACGCTCATGCCGGCGGCCGGGTCGTAGCTCTCGGGCGCGGCATGGCGGGCGACGGCGCGCTCGGCCACCGCCTGCCCGTCGCGCAGCCCGGCGCGGAACCGGAGCGTTTCGGGCGGGCGCAGGCGGCCTTGCCGGTCATAGAGGCAATGGGCCGCCGTCAGGACAAGATCGGGGGCGATCAGAACACCCGTGCAATAGCCCGTACGGCCCAGATCGACACGGCCCACGGCCTCCCATCCGAAGAGATCGTCGCGGTCGGTCAGGCGGATCAGGCCGCTGGTCTCGGCCAAGGCCGGCGTTGCGGCGAGCGCCCAGAAGAGTGCGGCGCGCAGGGCCATGCGCCAGCCGCTCATGGCTTGGCGAACTTGGCGCCGGTGTCGCGGCGTTCCCCGTCGGTGAACATGCGGCGCGGGGCGGGGCCGTCGAGCAGGGCCATGACATCCTGAAGCGGGCCTTCGAGCTGGGTGGCCAGCGACACCTTCTGCCCTTCCATCTCGGCCATGGCCGAGACGACCGACACGACGCGCGGGGCGCCGCCCTCGAAGGAGAAGATCGGCGCGCCCGAGGCGCCGAAATCGACGGTGCAGGAGGTGACGAGCACCCCGCCCTGCCGGCCCATCACGTCGCAGACCTGTTGCAGCGACGGGGCGTCGGAGCGGCCGCGCGCGTAGCTGACCACGCCGATGCGTTGCCCCTTGCGCGGGCGGCGGTCGGTCTGGAACGGGATGACGCTTGTGTTGCGGATCGGGTGTTGCAGTTCCAGCAGCGCGATGTCGTTGCGCACCCGGTCGGCCGGTTCGGGTTTCGAGTAGTCATAGGCGGGGTGGATCACCGCCCGGCGCACCCACCGATAGGCCGAGGCGCGCCCGTTGCGCCACCCGGCCAGAAACTCGATCCGGGCGGGATCGACACGGGCGCCGGTGTCGCGGTTGAACAGGCAATGCGCCGCCGTCAGCACGATCTGCGGCGCGATCAGGGCGCCGGTGCAGAACCCGTGCCCGTCGATGTCGAGGCGGCCCACGGCCTCCCACCCCTTGCCGTCATCGCCGGTGTCGAGCCTTTGCAGGCGGCTGTCCTGCGCCTGCGCCGCCGCCCCGGCCACCAGCACCGAGATCGAAAGGATGAAAGATTTCAGCATGCGCCCTCCGCCGGTTCCGGCGTCGGGGCTATCAGCGGTTTGGGGCGATATTAAGGCGCACCGCGCAGGTCGGGCACCTGCGGGCCGACGTTGTTGTCCTGCCGCATCGCCGGGGGTTGGGGCCCGCCCGTCACCCAGTCGAGCAGTTCGACCGTATGCACCACCGGCACGCCGGTGCCCGACCCGATCTGCATCATGCAGCCGATATTGCCGGCGGCGATCACGTCGGGCTTGCGGGCCTCGAGCGTGCGGATCTTGCGGGTTTTCAACTGATTGGAGATCTCGGGCTGCATCAGGTTGTAGGTGCCCGCGCTGCCGCAGCACAGGTGACTGTCGGCGGGTTCGACCACGGTGAAGCCCGCGCGTTTCAGAAGATCCTTGGGATAGGTCTTGATCTGCTGGCCGTGCTGGAGCGAGCAGGCCGCGTGATAGGCCACGGTCAGGCCCTGCGGCCCTTCGGCGGGCGGGGCGGTGTCGGGGGTGCGGGGCGCGTCGGTGCCGGCGATGCCACGCCGGGCCGGGTTGGCGCCGAAATGCGGCGCGTCTTCGGGCAGAAGGTCGATCAGAAGCTCGCTCACGTCGCAGGCGATGCCGGCCACGGCCGCGGCCTCGTCGGCCAGCGGCTCGTTACGGAACATATGGCCGTAATCCTTGACGGTCGTGCCGCAGCCCGAGGTGTTGATGACGATGGCATCCAGCCCCTCGCCCTGCATCTCGCGGCTCCAGGCGCGGATGTTGCGGGCGGCGGTTCGGTGGCTTTCATCGGTCTTGCCCATGTGATGCGTCAGCGCCCCGCAGCAGCCCGCGCCCTCGGCGACCACGACCTCGCAGCCGAGCCGGGTGAGCAGGCGGATCGTGGCGTCGTTGATGTCGGTGTTCAGCGCCCGCTGCGCGCAGCCGGTCATCAGCGCCACGCGCTTGCGCCGTTCGCCCCGGGCCGGGAAGGTTTGCGGATCGTCGTTGCGGCTGACGGGCGGCACCTGCTTGGGCGCCATTTCCAGCATCGCCTTGAGCCGCGCATCGGGCATCAGGAACGCGAAGGGGCGGCCGATCTTGGCCCCCAGAAGCGCCAGCCGGAAGCGGCCGGGATAGGGCAGGATCCGCGCGAGTATCCAGCGCAGCGCGCGTTCGCCCAAGGGGCGCTTGTAATTCTCCTCGATATATTCGCGGGCATGATCGACGAGATGCATGTAATGCACGCCCGAGGGGCAGGTCGTCATGCAGGCCAGGCAACTGAGGCAGCGGTCGATATGCTTGACGGTCTTTTCGTCCGGCACCCGCTCGTTTTCCAGCATGTCCTTGATGAGGTAGATGCGGCCACGCGGGCTGTCCAGCTCGTCCCCCAGCACCTGATAGGTGGGGCATGTCGCGGTGCAGAAGCCGCAATGCACGCAGGCGCGCAGGATCTCGTTCGAGCGCGCGATGGCCGGGTCTTTTAGTTGGTCGGCTGTGAATTCGGTTTTCATCACTCACTCATCATCTGGGCGGACCCGCGCCCTGCGGGGCGTCGGCCGGGCGGTCCTTTGGGCGGGTTCAGGCGGCCTGCCCCATCAGGCCGGGATTGAACAGGCCCCTGGGGTCGAATTTCTGGCGCAGCCCCTCTTGCAGCGCGGCGACGGGAGCGGGCAGCGGGTGGAAGACACCGGCGCTGCGATTGCCGCGGATCAGGGTTGCATGACCGCCCGCCGCATCGACCGGCTGGCGGATCTTGTCGGGCGCGGTGCCTTCGGGCACGCGCAGCCAAACAAGCCCGCCACCCCAGTCATAAAGCGCCTGCGCGCCGGACAGTTGCGCGACGATGCCGGGGGCATCGGACGGCTTGACCGACAGCCGCCAGACATCGCCCGGCTGGGCGTGGAACGGGGCCACGTCGCGCACGTCTTGCCAGAGCGTGCGATTTGCGGCGGTGTCATGGCTGAACGCCACCTCGCCAAAACCGGCCAACGCGGCCTGCAATTCCCCTGCGCGATAGGCGACCGAGGCCTCGCTGCCCTCGATACGGATCAGGGTGCGGCCCGAGCCCTGCGCGGCATGGGGCCAATGCGCGGCGCCCGTCACCTCGAAAGGCGAGCCGAGCGCGCGTGACAGGGCCTTGACGGCTTGACCATCGTCCAGCCCGTCGATCGACAGGGTGGCCACGGTGGCCGTGTCGGGCAGAACCTTGAGCGAAACCTCGGTCAGGATGCCGAGGGTGCCGTAGCTGCCGGCCATCAGCTTCACGAGGTCATAGCCGGTCACGTTCTTCATCACGCGCCCGCCATTGCGCAGCACCCGGCCCGCCCCATCCACGAAGCGCACGCCCAGAAGGAAATCGCGCGCGGCGCCCGCCTGAATCCGGCGCGGCCCCGAGACATTGGCGGCGATCACGCCGCCGATGGTGGGCTCACCCGTCGTGCCCAACAGGCCGCGATGGTCCATCGGCTCGAAGGCAAGGCGCTGCCCCTCGGCGGCGAGGGCCTTTTCGATCTCGGCCAGAGGCGTGCCCGCGCGCGCCACCAGCGTCAGCGCGCCGGGTTCGTAAAGCTCGATCCCGGTCAGGGCGGAGGTGGTCAGCGGCGTGCCGTTGGTCGGGCCACCGATGGGCCGCGTGCCGCCACCCTGCACGTGCAGAGGGGCATCCGCACCGGCCACGAGTGCGGCCAGATCGGCCTCGCTTTCGGGTTTCAGCATCGTGATTGGTCCTTGTCACTCAGGCAGGCCGGACGGGTCATTCGGCGGCGATCCTGTGCGCCTCGCTGGAGGCGAGGGGGAACACCTTGGCAGGGTTCAGCAGCCATTTGGGGTCGAACACGTCCTTGACGGCCATCTGGATCGACAGGTCCTCGGGGGCGTATTGGTCGGTCATCAGGTCGCGTTTCTCGATGCCGACGCCATGTTCGCCGGTCAGGCAGCCGCCCACCTCGACGCAGAGCTTGAGGATCTCGGCGCCAAGCGCCTCGCAGCGTTCCAGATCGCCGGGCTTGTTGGCATCGAACAGGATCAGCGGGTGCATGTTGCCGTCGCCCGCGTGGAACACGTTGGCCACGTCCAGCCCGAACTCCCCGGACATCTCGCCGATCCGCTTGAGGACATAGGGCAGTTGGCTGACCGGGATCGTGCCGTCGAGGCACATGTAATCGTTGATCTGCCCCATCGCGCCGAAGGCCGATTTGCGGCCCAGCCAGATCTTCGCGCTTTCCTCGGCCGAGGTGCTTTGGCGAAGCTCGACCGGATTGTGGCGGCGGGCGATCTCCATGATGGTTTCAAGCTGCTCGTCGATCTCGGCGTCCGAGCCTTCGACCTCGACGATCAGCAGCGCCTCGCAATCGGGATAGCCCGCCTTGGCGAACGCCTCGCAGGCGCGGATGCAGAGGCGGTCCATGAACTCGATCGCGACGGGCAGGACGCCGGCCTTGATGATGTCGCTGACGCATTGGCCCGCGACCTCGTTCGAATCGAATCCCATCAGCACGGGGCGCGCGCCCTCGGGCTTGTGCAGGATGCGCAAGGTCGCCTCGGTTACCACGCCAAGCTGCCCTTCGGAGCCGCAGATAAGACCCAGCAGGTCATAGCCCGCCGCATCGAGATGGGCGCCGCCGATCTCGGTCACGGTGCCGTCCATCAGGACCATCGTGACGCCCATCAGGTTGTTGATGGTCACGCCGTATTTCAGACAATGCGCGCCGCCCGAATTCATCGCGATATTGCCGGCGATGGCGCAGGCGAGCTGGCTGGAGGGGTCGGGGGCGTAGAAGAACCCGTCCTCTTCCACGGCGCCCGTGACGGACAGGTTGGTGCGCCCCGTCTGCACCCGGATGAAGCGATTTTCGTAATCGGTTTCAAGCACTTCGTTAAGGCGGGCCACGCCGAGGATCACGCTGTCCTCGGTGGGCAGGGCGCCGCCTGCGAGCGACGTGCCCGACCCGCGCGGCACGACCGGCACACCCATGTCGTGGCAGATGCGCAGGGCGTCGGCCACCTCTTGCGTCGAGGCGGGCAGGATCGCGGCCAGCGGCGGGCATTTGTAGGCGGTGAGCGCATCGCATTCGTAGGCGCGGGTTTCGGCGGGGTCCGAGATGATGGCATCGGCGGGCAGCACCCGCGACAGGCGCTCGATCAGGTCGGCCTTGCGGGCGATGACCTGCGGGTTGGGGCGTGGCATTTCCATGGGTGTCCTCCCTATTGGTAATAAAATATAACCAATTCGACCCTCTGGCAAGTTGTTCCTGCGCGGGCTATCGTCCGGTCATGAACTGGATGGACCGTCTTTCGCTGTTCTCGACGCTGGATTACCTGGGCGTCGGCCTGCTGTTCGGCGGCTGGTCGATCATCGGGTATCTCGTTGAAAATCCGCCTAAAACACGACCATCCGTCTCTGTCCTCATGGCGCAGTACCGGCGCGACTGGATGGTCGAGCTGATCACCCGGGAACCGCGGATTTTCGATGCGCAGATTCTGGCCACGCTCAGGCAGGGCACATCGTTTTTTGCGTCGGCGACGATGATCGCGATCGGGGGGTGTTTGGCGCTGTTCGGGAACATGGAGCGGTTCATCGGGGTGGCCGAAGACCTGACGCTGGAGACGGACCCGACCATCGTCTGGGAGGTCAAGGTATTGGTATTGCTTATCTTTCTGGCGAACGGGTTTCTGAAATTCGTCTGGTCGAACCGGCTATTCGGCTATTGCGCGGTGTTGATGGCGGCGGTGCCGAACAACCCCGAGAATCGCCTGTGCATGAAGCGCGCCGCCAAGGCGGGCGAGATCAACATCACCGCCGCGCGCAGCTTCAACCGGGGGCTGCGATCGGTATATTTCGCTTTGGCAACAACGGTTTGGCTGCTGGGGCCAGAGGCGCTGATCGGGGCGGCGATCCTGACCTGCCTGGTGCTGTTGCGGCGGGAGTTTGCCTCGCAATCCCGTGCGGTGCTCATGGAACCCGAGGATCATGGCGCCTGAGCGCGCGGCGCCGGGACTTTCGTACAAAACCACAAAAATGGGGGCGGGTTTCGTACCGAACACCCTGTACCGCACCGGAGTTTCGTACGAAACGCCGGGGGCGCGCCCCTCGCGTCAGCCCA
>JAASSQ010000183.1 GCA_021767845.1 Roseovarius sp.
GCGCGTTGCTGACATTGTGATCGCCCGGCATCGGCAGGCTGCAGCCCTCGATGCTTGTGCCCTCGGCCTGCAGAAGGATGTCGAACAGCGCCACGCCCTTTTCGTAGCGCAGGTTGACCGCGCGGATGTCGGCCTGCGTGTTAAACCCGTAGGTCACCACCCGCCGGTCGGTCAGCTTGGCCACCAGCGCCTGCACGTCGGGGTCATCGGTGCAGCACACGACCAGCCCGTAGAAGGGAATGTTGCTGACGAACTCGTAGAAACCGCGATGCAGGTTCTCCTCGGTGCCCCAATGCTCCATGTGCTCGGGGTCGATATTGGTGACGATCGCGATGGTGGCAGGCAGTCGGTTGAAGGTGCCGTCGCTTTCATCGGCCTCGACCACCATCCATTCGCCCTGCCCCACGCGCGCATTGCTGCCATAGGCGTGGATCACCCCGCCATTGATGACGGTGGGATCGAACTTGCCGTGATCCAGAAGCGAAGCGACCATCGTGGTGGTGGTCGTCTTGCCATGCGTGCCGGCCACGGCGACGTTGGATTTCAGGCGCATCAGCTCGGCCAGCATCTCGGCGCGGCGCACCACCGGCAGGCCCTGCCGGCGGGCCTCGTCCAGCTCGGGGTTGCCCGGCTTGATCGCGCTGGAAATGACCACCACCTCGGCCTCGGCAAGGTTCTCGGCGCGCTGCCCCTCGAAGATGCGCGCGCCCATCGCGGCCAGCCGTTCGGTGATGGGCGAGGATTTCAGATCCGAGCCCTGCACCACGTAGCCATGATTGAGCAGCACCTCGGCGATGCCCGACATGCCGATGCCCCCGATCCCGACGAAATGGATCGGCCCCACATCGCCCGGCAGCTTCGTCGCCGCATTCATCACGCTGTCTCCTTGCGCCCGGAAATCCCTCATTCGCCTGTCCTTTCGGCAAGTTGCTCGACCATGTCGGCCAGGTGCTGCGGCGCATCGGGCAGCGCCACGCCAAGTGCCGCGCGCGCCATCTGCTCCGCGCCGTGCGGATTCGAAAGGACGCTGGCTATCTGCTCCGAAAGTGTCTCGACCGCAAGTTTCGATTCCGGGATGACGATCGCCGCGCCCGCACGGCCGAGGCCCTTGGCGTTGGCGCTCTGGTGGTCGGCGGCCGCCGCCGCATAGGGGATCAGGATCGAGGGGCGCCCGATCACGCTGATATCCGCGACCGACGAGGCACCCGCCCTGCTGATGACCAGTTGCGCCTCGCTCATCCGGCGCGGCACGTCGCGAAAGAAGCTGGCCACATCGGCGTCGATCCCGTGTTCGGCATAGAAGGCCGCGACCCGCGCACCGTCTTCCTCGCGCGCCTGGTGGCTGACCCGCAGCGAGCGGCGCAGATCGTTGGGCAGGGAAGCGATGGCGCCGGGCACCACGTCGCTCAGCACGCGCGCACCCTGGCTGCCGCCGATGACCAGCACCGACATCGGGTAATCGCCCGGCGGAATATAGGCCGCGCCCGCGCGCTCCAGCACCGCGGCGCGCACAGGGTTGCCGACATGCACGCCCTCGACCCCTTCGGGCAGGTCGGTGGGCCAGGTGCCGCAGGCCACGGCATCGACCCGCTTGGCAAAAAGCGCGTTCACCCGGCCCAGCACACCGTTCTGTTCATGCACCATGCGCGGCCGCCTCAGCAGCCATGCCGCCGACAGCGCGGGGATCGTGGGATAGCCGCCGAAGCCAACCACGGCGTCGGGCTTCTCGCGCATCATGCGCAGCGTCGCGCCCAGCACGCCGCCAAGAATATGGAGCGGCGCCAGGAGCTTGTTGACCAGCCCACCGCGCGCGAAGGTGGCGCTGGAGACCTGCTCGATCTCGACCGAATGGGGAAAGCCCCCGGTATAGCGCGCGCCGCGCGCGTCGGTGCTCAGCCGCACGCGCCAGCCGCGGCGCAACATCACCTCGGCCAGGGCCTGGGCGGGAAACATATGCCCGCCCGTGCCGCCAGCGGCGATCATCAGCAATGGCTGTCTGTCGTCGGTCATGGCGTTCCCTCGCCTCGTCCGATCCGGGCCGTCACCGGCCCCGTCCCCGCAGGATGTCCCCGATCTCGCCCTGCGGCCGCGAGCGGGTGAAGGCAAAGAGCATCCCCACCGCGATACCCCCCGCAATAAGCGACGAGCCGCCGTAGCTGACGAAGGGCAAGGTCATGCCCTTGGCCGGCAGCAGCCGCACCGCGACACCCATGTTGATCATCGCCTGCACCGCGAAGATCGCGACCAGCCCGGTGCCGGCCAGCCGGATGAAGGGATCGCGCTCGCGCATCAGGCGCGACAGCGACCGCAGCGCGACGGTGGCGTAGAGCGCGATGATGCACAGCACCAACACGAGGCCGTATTCCTCGGCCGCGACGGCGATGATGAAATCGGTATGCGCGTCCGGCAGGCTCCATTTCACTTCGCCCTCACCAACGCCCACGCCGAAGAACCCGCCTTCGCGGATGGCGTTGGTGGCAAAGCCCAGCTGCGTGGTCGGATCGACATCGGGGCTGAGGAAGCCGTCGATGCGGCGGGCGAAATGCTCGGAATTGGAATAGGCGATGCTGCCCGCCACCACGACGCCCACCGCCATCCCGATCAGCAGCAGAAGCGGCGCGCCGGCCACGAAATACATCACGCCCCAGCCGAAAAGCACCAAGCAGGCCTGCCCGAAATCCGGCTGCATCGCCAGCAGCGCCACGATCGCGACGGTCAGCCCGAAGGACCAGCGGATGCCCGGCGGGCCGTTGATGTCCTGGCTCGCCGCCATCAGCCACGCGGCCACCACCACGAAGCCGGGCTTGAGGAATTCCGAGGGCTGGATGCTGGCAAAGCCCAGGCTGTACCAGCGCACCGCGCCCTTGCCGAAATCGGTGCCGAAGACCGGCAGCAGCGCCAGCGCCACGAAGGCCGCGCAGAAGCCGATGACCGCCAGCCGCCGCACCAGTTGCGGGCTCATCATCGAGGTCAGAAGCATCGCGCCAAGCGCCGCCATGCCGAACACGAATTGCCGCTCGACATAGTGAAACGGCGAAAACCCGTTCTTCTCGGCCAGCGGCGGAGAGGCTGCCAGCCCCAACAGGATCCCGATCCCGAACAGGATCAGCACGCAGGAGATCGACCACTTGTCGATCGTCCTCCACCATCTGGGAAGAACCGGCTCCGTATCCCGCACCGGGATCGTGCCATAGACCATCTCTGTCATCAGAACCGCCGATACTGCCTCAAGTCCCGCCCCTTTCCGGGGTCTGTTGGGCGACAATAGCAGCAGTTTGCCCGCGTGGGAAGCAGTCTTGCAGGCCCTTGGCAAGCATTCGCGCAGCGCCGGGCGCGGCGCGGGGGTCTTCTTCTTGGCCCAAATACCCCCGCCGGAGGCATCCGACGCGGGCCTGCCCACGCCCCGGTCCGAACGGGATTGACCCCGCCCGCGCCTTGCGCCAATCACGGCGGCGATGCAGATGAACACGCTCATTCTGGGGGCCGGGGCGGCCGGGATGATGTGCGCGGCCCAGGCCGGGCCGGGCACGCTGGTGATCGACCATGCCAGGGCGCCGGGCGAGAAGATCCGCATCTCGGGCGGGGGGCGGTGCAATTTCACCAACATGTATGCGGAGCCGGCGAATTTCCTGTCCGGCAACCCGCATTTCTGCAAATCCGCGCTTAGCCGCTACACGCAATGGGATTTCATCGATCTCGTGGCGCGGCACAAGATCGCCTATCACGAAAAGACGCTTGGCCAACTGTTCTGCGACGGCAAATCGGGCCAGATCATCGCCATGCTGCGCGCCGAGATGGCGCGCGCGGGTGCGGACCTTTGGCTGCGCAGCAGCCTGGCCGAGCTGTCCCATGACGGCAGCCGCTTCACCGCCGTGATCGAGCGCGAGGGCACGCGCGAAAGCGTGTCCGCCCGCAACCTCGTGGTGGCCACCGGCGGCAAGTCGATCCCCAAGATGGGCGCGACGGGTCTGGCCTATGACATCGCCGGCCAGTTCGGCCACAAGGTGACCGAGACGCGCCCCGCCCTCGTGCCGCTGACATTCTCGGACCGGCGCTTTGCCGACATTTCGGGCGTGTCGGCCCCGGCGCGGGTGTCGAACGCGCGCACCGGGTTCGACGAGGCGGTTCTGTTCACGCATCGCGGGCTGTCGGGGCCCGCGATCCTGCAAATCTCGTCCTATTGGCGCGAGGGCGAGGAGATCGTGATCGACCTCGACCCCGGCGCGCGGATTTTCGACAGCCTGCGCGCGCAACGCCAGACGGCGGGCCGGAAGGCGCTGGCGACGGAAGTGTCGCGCCACCTGCCCGCGCGGCTTGTCGAGCATCTTGGCCCGCAAATCTTGCCAAAAGGTAACCTGGCCGATCAGTCCGACGCGGTCCTGTCCGGCGTGGTGGATCGCTTGCGCAACTGGCGGCTGATCCCCACCGCGTCCGAAGGCTATCGCACCGCCGAAGTGACCCTGGGCGGGGTGGCGACCGACGGGCTCGACTCGCGCACGATGATGTCGCGGCATGTGCCGGGGCTGTATTTCATTGGCGAGTGCTTGGACGTGACCGGCTGGTTGGGCGGCTATAATTTCCAATGGGCGTGGTCGTCGGGCTGGGCCGCGGGACAGGCCATCGCGGCGGGCTGACCGCACGGGAATTTCCCAGGAGTACCGGCCGGTTACAGGCGGCTTTGCACCTGGCAGATGAAATCCTCGCCGCGCTGTTCGAAATTGTCATACTGGTCGAAACTGGCCGCGGCGGGCGCCAAAAGCACCGTGTCGCCCGGTTCGGCCTCGGCCACCGCGCGGGCCACGGCTTGCTCCATCGTGGTGCAGACCTCGGCCTCCACCCCCTGAAGCTGCAGGGCGAACTCCGCCGCCTCGCGCCCGATCACGTAGGCCTTGACCACGTTTTTCAGCCCCGGCGCGAGCGCGGAAAGGCCGCCCTCTTTCTCCAGCCCGCCGCAGATCCAGCGGATCTTGCCAAAGGATTTCAAGGCGTTGAGCGCTGACTCGACGTTGGTCGCCTTGCTGTCGTTGACGAAGGTCACGCCGTTCGCCTCGGCGATGACCTGGCTGCGATGGGGCAGGCCCGCGAAGCTGTGGAAGGCGAGCTCGATCACCTTGGGCGACAGGCCAAGGGTGCGGCAGGCGGCATAGGCGGCGCAGGCATTCTGGTGGTTGTGGACCCCCGGCAGGCCCTTGATCTCGCGCAGGTCGATCGCGCCGGCCTGGCGGCCCTTGCGGTATTCGGCCAGAAAGCCCTTGCGCGCGAAGACCGACCAGCCGGGGCCGGCCAGCTTGCGCGCGACCGAAACGCGGATCACCCGGTCATCGCCGGGCGCGGTGGCCAGTTGACCGGCCATGAAGAGCCCCTCGTCCTCGTCCACGCCGACCACGGCGCGGTCCGGGCCGCCCTCGGCAAAGAGCCGGCGCTTGGCGGCGAAATAGCCGCCGAGGCCAGCGTGCCGGTCAAGGTGATCGGCCGAAAGGTTCGTGAACACGGCGACGTCCGGGGTGAGCGCGCGGGCCAGTTCGGTCTGGTAGGAGCTGAGTTCCAGCACCACCATCCCGCCATCGCCGGGCGGGTCGATGTCGAGCACCCCGCGGCCGATATTGCCGGCCAGCTGCACGTCCTTGCCGGCCTCTTGCAGGACATGGTGGATGAGCGCCGACGTGGTTGATTTTCCATTGCTTCCGGTGACTGCGATGACCTTGGGCGGCACGTCATGGGCGACCCAGCCCGACTGGCCGAGCGAGGCGAAGAACAGGCCGATATCGTTGTCCACCGGCACACCCGCCTGCAAGGCATTGGCCACGATCCGGTTGGGTTTGGGATAGAGATGCGGGATGCCGGGGCTGACGATCAGGACGGCGATGTCGTCGAAGGCGGCATCGCGCGACAGGTCCTTGATCTCGAAGCCTTCTTCGCTGGCCATCTCGCGGGCGGCCGGGTTGTCGTCCCAGGCCAGCACATGCGCGCCGCCCATGCGCAGCGCGCGCGCCGCCGACAGGCCCGATCGTCCCAGCCCGAGGATCGCAACGCGCTGCCCGTCATATCCCGCCACCGGAATCATGCCTGTCCCTTCCCTGTCCGTGCCGCGCGAGAGTGCCCC
>JAASSQ010000184.1 GCA_021767845.1 Roseovarius sp.
ACGGATTCGGCCATCGCCTCGATCGCCGCGCGCCTGATGGCGGGCGAGCCGATGTCGAACTTCCCCTATCGTGGCCCCTACCCCGCCGACACCAAGCCCGGCACGCTGCCGATGGCCGACCAGATGACGCTGGCCGATCCGGCGATGCCTTGGTTCTCGGTCAAGGAGGCGGTGATGCCCTTTGCCCGCTTCCCCGGCGTGGACACGATCCTTGGTCCCGAGATGCGTTCGACCGGCGAGGTCATGGGCTGGGACGTGTCCTTCCCGCGCGCCTTCCTCAAGGCGCAGATGGGGGCGGGCCTGCATCTGCCGGAAAGCGGCACGGTGTTCTTTTCGATCAAGGATGCCGACAAGACCCCGCAACTGGTCGAGACCGCGCGGCTTCTGGTCGAGATGGGGTTCGACCTGGTGGCCACGCGCGGCACCGCCAGCTTCCTGGCCGAGGAGAGCATCGCCTGCGAGGTGGTGAACAAGGTCTACGAGGGCCGGCCGAACATCGTGGACCTGCTGAAAGACGGGCAGATCGCCCTGGTGATGAACACCACCGAGGGCGCGCAGGCCGTCGAGGACAGCCGCGAAATCCGGTCGGTTGCGCTTTATGACAAGATCCCGTATTTCACGACGGCGGCTGGTGCCCATGCGGCCGCTATGGCAATAAAGGCACGGCTGGAAGGGGAATTGCAGGTTCTGCCGCTTCAAGGGGTGGTGTGAGCCGTCCCTGAAGGTGCCGATAAGGTGCTGAATTGAAATGATATTTCTCTGCCCACGGCATGGGACGTCACCAGCCATGCCGGGAAGGCATTTCCGCCTTGCGCAAAATGCATAATTTGCGCAAACGATTTTCATTGCGCGGTGCAAAATTTCGATTATTTGCGGAATACGGACGCTGCGGCGCCCGACTCAACCGCAACCTCGAACCCTCAGGAGGCCGAATTGACTCGCGACGAACTGAACCGCGAATTGCGTATGCATAGTGCTTCCTGGCCGGCGGTCCTCATCGTGTATGGACTCATCGTGGCGACGATGGTCCTGAGCGCGATGTCCATCACCTGAACCAGGGCACCGTAAACCGGGAGAGTGGCGCACAGACCCGGTTGCAACTTGAAAAGATAACGGCGGATAGCACCGTGCTATCCGCCGTTTTTGTTCGCGCAGGCCGGGTCAGACCTTGGTGCCCTGCACCTTGTCGTCATCGGGGTTGATGCTGGTCGAGGCGGCCTCGCCCACATTGTCCACCCCGCGTTCTTCCAGAAGCGTGGTCAGCCAGTCCGGGTCCATCTCGGGCACCGAGCTGAGCAGCAGGTCGGTATAGGGGTGGTGCGGAGGCGTGAACATCTCGTCCTTGGGCCCCTGTTCGACCACCTTTCCGTGCTGCATCACCACCACCTCATCCGCGATGGCGCGGACCGTGGCCAGGTCGTGGGTGATGAACATATAGGCCAGGTTCAGCTCTTTCTGCAGGCGGTTCAACAGCTTGAGGATGCCTTCGGCGACCAGCTGATCGAGGGCCGATGTGACCTCGTCGCAGATGATGAAGGTGGGGTCGGCCGCAAGCGCGCGGGCGATGCCGATCCGCTGCTTCTGCCCGCCCGAAAGCTCGGGCGGATAGCGGTTGTAGAACTGCGACGGCTCAAGCTCGATCAGGTCGAGCAGCTCGTCCACCCGGCTTTTCAGCGCGCCGCCCCGCAAGCCCTGATAGAACTGCGCCGGGCGGCCGATGATCTCGGAGATCTGGACCTTGGGATTCAGCGCCGTGTCCGCCATCTGGTAGATCATCTGGCACTGGCGCAACTGTTCCTTGGACCGGTTGCGGTAATCGGGCGGGAACGGTTCGCCCTTGAACAGAACCTCGCCGCTTGTTGGCGGCAGCAACCCGGTGATAACCCGCGCCGTGGTCGATTTGCCCGACCCGGATTCGCCCACCACGGCGACGGTCATGCCCTCGTAGATGTCGAAGCTGACATCGTCGAGCACCTTGACCCCGCCGGTATAGGCCGCATCCACGTTCTTGACGGAAATGAGCGGCTCTTGATCCTTGGGGCGCGATTTCTGCGCCCGTTTCAGGCTGCGGACCGCCCAGAGGCTTTTGGTGTAGTCCTCTTTCGGGTTGTCCAGCATCTCCTTTGTCGGGGCTTCCTCGACCTCTTCGCCCTTCAGCAGAACCTTGATGGTGTCGGCCATCTGCGCCACCACGGCAAGATCGTGGGTGATGTAGATCGCGGCAGTGTTGAACTGATCCACGATGTCGCGGATCGCGGCCAGAACCTCGATCTGGGTGGTCACGTCAAGCGCGGTGGTAGGTTCGTCGAAGATGATGAGGTCGGGCCGGCACGACATCGCCATCGCGGTCATGGCGCGCTGCAACTGGCCGCCCGACACCTGGTGCGGATAGCGAAAGCCGATCTCTTCGGGGTTGGGCAGGCGCAGGCGCTTATACAGCTCGATCGCGTCTTCCTGCGCCTCCATCCGCTTTTTCAGCCGGTATTGCAGGGGCGCTTCGGTGTGCTGGTCGATCAGCTTGTGCGCCGGGTTGAACGAGGCCGCGGCCGATTGCGCCACATAGGCGATGCGCGAGCCGCGCAAGCTGCGCTTGTCGGCCTCGGTCGCGGTGGTCAGTTCCATCCCGTCAAACTCGATCGACCCGCCCGAGATGCGCGTGCCGTCGCGGGCATAGCCCATCGCGGCCGCGCCGATGGTGGACTTGCCGGCCCCGGATTCGCCGATCAGGCCCAGCACCTCGCCACGGTGCAGGGTGAGATCGACCCCCTTGATGATATCGACCCACTGTTCATCGGCATAGCCCTGGATCTGGAGATCCTTGATCTCGAGAAGCACGTCTTTCGATTTCACCATGTTGTTTTACTCCTTCAGACCGGAGGACCGGTGCAGCATCCAGTCGACCACGAAGTTGACCGCCACGGTCAACAGCGCGATCGCCGCCGCCGGGATCAGCGGCGTGATGTCACCGAACGAGATCAGGGTCGCGTTCTCGCGCACCATCGAGCCCCAGTCCGCCGTGGGCGGCTGGATGCCGAGGCCGAGGAACGACAGGCCCGCGACCAGCAGGAAGACGAAGCAAAATTCCAGCCCGAATTCGGCCACCAGCGGCGCGGTCGAGTTGGGCAGGATCTCGCGGCGGATCAGGTACCACGTCCCCTCGCCGCGCAGCTTGGCCGCCTCGATATAGTCCATCACCACCACGTTGCCCGCGACCGCCCGCGTCAGGCGGAAGACACGCGGCGCGTAGATGATGGCGACGGCGACGATGATGACCGGGATCGACGGCCCGAAGATCGACAGCATCAGAAGCGCGAAGATCAGCGACGGGATCGACATGATCACGTCGGCGATCCGGCCCATGAGTTGATCGAACCATCCGCCCTTGGTGGCGGCCAGCAGCCCGGCAAGCGCGCCCAGGATGAAGGCCGCGACGGTTGCCGCAAGCGCCAGCCCGACCGAGTTGCGCGTGCCGTAGATGATCCGGCTGAAGATGTCGCGGCCCAGCTGGTCGGCGCCGAGCAGCATGGTTTCATCCGGCGGCGCGAAGGCCGTGGCGATCACCTCGGCCTCGCCATGCGGCGCGATGAGCGGCGCGAAGATGCCGGCGATGGCATAGGTGAAGATCACGAACAGCCCGAAGGCCGCCGTGAGCGGCGCGGTGCGCAACTCCTTGGCCATCTCGGTCGAGGCGATGGCGATCAGGAACTCCCGGAACGCATAGGCGACCATGCCCGCCACCGCCAGAAGCGCGGTGGCGATCGCCACGAAACGCAGCGCGCCCACGCCCCCGACGATCCCGAGGATGAAGGACACCAGCGTCAGGGTGAAGATCAGCAGGAACCATGTCCGCTTGTTGAAATAGGCTGCCAGGCAGGACGCCACCAGAAGCAGGGTGTAGTAGCCGATTACGAAAAGACTCATCGTTGTGCCCTCCCCTTACTTCGGATGCCGCAGGCGCGGGTTGGTCAGAATGGCGCCCACATCCGCTGCGAGGTTGAGCAGGATGAAGGTTGCCGCGAAGATCAGGCAGCAGGCCTGCACGACGGGGAAGTCACGCTTGGACACCGCGTCCACAAGCGCCTGCCCGATGCCGGGATAGACGAACACCACCTCGACCAGCACGACGCCGGTGATGAGATACGCAAGGTTCAGAGCGACCACGTTGATGATCGGCGCCCAGGCGTTCGGCAGGGCATGCCTGACGATCACCTTCCACGGCGGCGTCCCCTTGAGGCGTGCCATCTCGATATAGGGCGAGGCCAGAAGGTTGATGATCGCGGCCCGCGTCATCCGCATCATGTGCGCGGTCACCACCAGAACCAGCGTCAGCGCCGGCAGGAAGGTCCGGTGCAGGAGCTCCCAGAAGCCCATGTCCTGGCTGAGGCTGGAGATCGCGGGGAACATCCCCCAGTTCACCGAGAAATAGAGGATGAGGATGTAGCCCAGGAAAAACTCGGGCGAGGAGATCGAGGTCAGCGTCAGCACGTTGGCCACCCGGTCGAACACCGTGTAGCGCAGCAGCGCCACCAGGATGCCCAGGGTGATCGCCAGCGGCACCGCGATGACCGCGGCGTAGGTTGCCAGGAACAGCGTGTTGCGGAAGCGTTCCCCGATGATCGAGGTGACGCGCTCGTCGGTCACGATCGAATTGCCGAAATCGAAGGTCACCGCCCCGCCGAGCCATTCGAGGTAGCGCACGATGGCGGGCTTGTCCAAGCCCATCTCCTTGCGCAGCGCCGCCAGGTTTTCTTCGGTCGCGCCCTGGCCAAGAACCGCTTGCGCGATGTCGCCCGGCAACAGTTCGACCATGAAGAAAATGATGATCGATATGACCAAGAGAATGACCAGCCCCAGGCCGAGCCGTTTCCCTATCAGCCCCAGAATGTCTCCCATCTATCCCTCCTGCTGTTTCGCTGGCGGGGTGCGCGCCGAGGACCGGAGCGCGGCCAGCTGAACAGTTCGTATTCTTGTCCCGTCTTGCGGATCACGCCAAGCGCTTTTCCCAAGCGGGTTTTGGCCTGCCCCCGGCATCCATCGCAAGTGCCGGTTCAGGCAGTGAAAGACCCGGCGCGCTGCGCCGGGTCCGGTCTTCTGCGGTCAGCCCTCGAACCACCAGCGGCTGCAGGCGCGCGCGCCGTCCATCTGCCAACTGGGGGCAAGGTCCGGCCCGTGCTGGACGTTGCTGCGGCGCGCATAGACGAAGTTCGGGAACATCGGGATGAGCGTGCCGCCGTCGTTGCGGGCCAGCATCGCCATCTCGCGATACATCTCCGACCGCTTCTCGTTGTCCAGTTCGGCCTTGGCCTGCAGCAGCAGTTCGTTGAAGCGCTCGTTCTGCCAGCGGCTTTCGTTCCAGGCGGCATCGTCCTTGTAGGCCAGGCTGTACATCACGTCGGGCGTCGGGCGCGCGCCCCACTGGACGCAGCACCACGGTTCTTTCAACCAGACATCCGAGTAATAGCCGTCGCTCGGCACGCGGTTGACCTTGATGTCGATTCCCGACTGCTTGGCATGTTCGGCATAGAGCACGCACATGTCCACGGCCCCCGAGAAGACCGAGTCGGCAACCTTGATTTCAACGGACAGCCCCTCGGCGCCCGCCTTCTTCAGAAGAGCCTTGGCCTCGTCCGGGTCGAATTCGCGCTGCGGGATGTCGTCGGGCCAGTAGGGCATCGCCGGGGAGTGATGGAAATCGTTGCCCATCGTGGCGGTGCCGAAGGCGATCTTGTCGATGATCTCCTGCCGGTTCATCGACAGCTTGAGCGCGTTGCGCACATCGACATTGTCGAACGGCGCCGTGTCGCAGAACATCGGCATGGTGATGGCGGCGGCCGACGGCACGTTGTCGATCTGGATGTTCGGATCGCGCTGCAGAAGCGACAGCGTCTTGAGTTCAAGCTGCGTGATCGCGTCCACGTCGCCCGTGACCAGCGCGGTCTGGCGCGCGTTCGGGTCGTTCAGCACGGTGATCTCGACCGCGTCGAAATAGGCCCCGTCCAGGTGCCAGTCGTCGTGACGCTCGAACGAATAGCCGACACCGAACTCGGCGTTGGTCATCCGGTAGGGGCCGCAGCCATCGCCCGATTTCCAG
>JAASSQ010000185.1 GCA_021767845.1 Roseovarius sp.
GCCCGGCGCGCCGCGATCGAGGCCGAGCGCCTCGGCGGCGCAGGCGTTGATCCAGTCGGCGTCGCGTTCGCTGACCGAGCGGTGCGGCAGGAGTTCCAGCCGGGTCTGCCCGCCCGAGGGGTATTCGACATAGGTGGCGCGGAACTTGGGCCAGCCGTCGCGGCCCAGATCGGCCTTGCAGGCCAGGATCGCCGCGCGCTGTTCCTTGACCGTCACGTAGCGGTCGAATTCCGGGAAATCCGAGGCCCGCGCCGGGGCGAGCGTCATCAGCGCCGCGCAGGCGGCCGCGGTCAGTGTCAAGATGTGTCGCATGGTCTGTCCTTTCCGTCTGTCCGGCCCCTGGCCGCGCGTGGGGCTGAGGGGCGCGCAACCTCAGGTTGCCAGATCGGTCGGGGCGGCGCCACCCCCGGCTTGGCGGTGCGGTCGCGGGGCGTTGGCATGGTGCCGCAACGCGCTGTGTCACAGGCTGCGATGGGGGCCGGCCAAGCGGGTTTTGTGAGCGCGTTTCCCCTCGCGCGAACAGCGGCCGCAGGCCGCCGCGCGATCGCCGACGCGCCCCGACACGCCCCGACGCGGCGGCGATTTGGGCGCCGTATGTGCCCTGGTCCGATGTGCTTCGGACTTGGCCGGGATAAAGCGCGCGGAACATCGGTTGGATCGCCTCCGCGCGCGTCGTCAATCGCGCGGCGGCTATCTGCCGCGAAACCAAAAGCCCGATGGTGCCGCACCAAACGAAAAGGCCCCCGGCGCGTGCCGGGGGCCTTGGGCGTTTTGCAGGGCGCGCGGGGGTTATTCCTGCGCTTCCTCGTCGAAGACGCGCCTGAGCCGGTCCTGCTGGCGGGCGGCGGCCTCGTCTTCCTCCATCTCGCGGTTCTCGATGCGGGCTTGCATCACGTGGAAGCCCAGCCAAAAGATCAGCCCGGCGATGAAGATCATCATCTCGGTGCCGACCATCGGGTAGATCGGGCCGAGTTGGCCGAGGTCCGCGCCGGACCAGCTTTCGACGATCGTGGTAGACATGGTGTTCCCTCCTTCAGGTCAGCAGGCCGAGGCGTTTCGCCTCGGCGATGTCGGCTTCCGATACCTCGATGGCGTCGGCCTCCTCGCGCAGCTCCTCGCTCATGTCGAGGCCCACGAGCTCCACCGCCGGGGGCACCCGCAGGATGCCGAAGCCCGCGAGGATTTTCGACACGATGAAGGCTGGGATGAAGCCCAGCACGATGAACATGATGCAGGCCCCGAGGAACTGGCCCACCGGATTGATGGTGGCGACCTCGGCGTGATAGCCCGCCGTGGCCGGGTGGCCCCAGAGCATGAAGCCGCAGATCACCAGCCCGATGAAGCCCGCGTAGCCGTGCACGGCCACCGCGCCCACCGGATCGTCGATCTTGAAGCGGCGCTCGACCCAGAAATGCAGCTTGTAGGCGCAGACCGCCCCCACCGCGCCGATCAGCATGGCCTGGATCGGGTGGTAGAGGTCATTGCCCGCCGAGGCGGTGATGACCCCGGCGAGACCGGCCGAATAGGTCCAGAACGCCTCGCCGCGCGACACCACGTACCCGGCCAGAAGCCCTCCCGAGAGCGACATCAGGAAGTTGAACACGATGGCCGACAGGGTGGTGGGTGTCAGGTAGATCGTGGTCGCGGTGAAGGTGCCCTCGGCCGCGCCGATGGCGCCCGAGCCGATGATCGGCACGTTGCAGGCGACGTAGAAGCCCCAGAAGCCGCAATAGATCAGGAACAGCCCGATCGTGACCAGCCACTTGTTGTGCGGGTTGATGTTGCGCGGGGTGCCGTCGGGGGCGAACTTGCCGATCCGCGGCCCCAGCACCACGATCACGCCAAGCGCGAAGCCGCCGGCGATGGCGTGGATCACGCCCGAGGCGTAGGCGTCGTGATAGCCCAGCTGCGTGACCATCCAGCCATCGGGGTGCCAGCCCCAGGCCGCGTCGATGATCCAGGTGAACGAGCCGATCACCACGGCGAGGATCCAGAAGGCCGTGGGCCGGATGCGTTCGATGGTCGCCCCAGACACGATCGAGGCCGCCGTCCAGGAAAACAGCAGGAACGCCGCCCAGAACACGCCGTTGAGGCGGTTCCAGAAACTGTTGCCCAGTTCCGCGCCGTAGCCCACCGCCTGCGGATCGTTGACGCCCGGGCCGCCCAGGTGGGTGCCCATCAGTTCGGACCATGGCACGGCGTGGTCGGATTGCGTCAGCCCGCCGGTGATGCCGGGGCCGTTGGGAAAGGCGAAGTAGATCCACCAGCCGAAGAAGAAGAAGGTCACGGTCACCAGCGGTATGAGCATGGTGTTCTTCATCAGGGTGTGAACGTGGTTCTTGTGGCGTGTCGCGCCGACCTCATACATGCAGAAGCCGACGTGGATCAGGAACATGAGCGGGATCGTCACCCAGTAATAGAACTCGGTGAAGATAACCGTCAGCGCACCGATATCGGTATCCATTCAAATGTCCTCCCGTTGGACTGTCAGTGTCGTGCCGGGGTTGGCCCCGTGCGTTGCTTTGGCGCAAATTTGGTATACTGCGCAGACCGATGTTAACCCAGACGTGCTTTTTTTCCGATTGTTTTTTCCGCTGAATGGCCTGTTAGCGGGGCATATGGCGCGATTTGCGGGCTAAGTTTCTTTTCGGTAATAATTTTTTCATTGACAGCATACGCCGCCGCCGGGGCGCGGGAGGCGGGTTTTGCCCCGGCCGGTGCCGGGTGCGGCGGGGCTGGCGCGCGGGGGGGGGCGGCGTTGCGGGAAACGGAAAAGGGCTATCGGGCCGCAGGGCCTCGTGGCAGGGTCGGCACATGCGGCGATGCGCCTGATGAGGAGGGAGCGAATGATCCGCAAGGCGTTTGACGAGGACGCGGCCCGGGGGATGCTGCTGGGCCTGGCGGTGGGCGATGCGCTGGGGGCCGCGACCGAGGGCGCGGCGCGCGGGGCGCGCGCGCCGGTGACAGGGATGGAGGGCGGCGGCCCGCACGGGCTGCGCCCCGGTCAATGGGGCGCGCCGACCTCCATGGCGATGTGCCTGGCGCAAATGCTGCGGTCGGCCAATGGCTGGGATGCCGATGACGCGATGCGCCGATTCATCAACTGGCGCGATCACGGCTACCTGTCCTCGACGCGCGCCTGTTTCGGGATGGATGCCGCCAGCGAAAAGGCGCTGCGCGCCTACGAGGCCACCGGCAACCCCTATGGCGGGCTGGATGCCCCCGAGGGCGCGGGCGGCGGCGGCGTGATGCGGCTGGCGCCGGTGGTGCTGGCCTATGGGGCGGAGGCGGCGCCGGCGCAGGCCGTGGCGCAATTGCAAAGCCGGATGACGCACGCGGCGCCGCGCGCGATGCAGGCGGCGGCGAACCTGGCGCAGGTCATGGTGACGGGCGATGCCGCGGCCCTGCCGCGCCCGGACACCCCGCCCGAGGAGGTGCGCGACGACGTGGCCAGCCTGCTGCACGCGGCGTTCTGGGCGCTGGGCCAGGCCGAGGATTTCGCCGGTTGCGTGCTGGCCGCCGTGACCCTGGGCGGTGCGGCCATGCGGGCCGGGGCGATCACGGGGCAGGTGGCGGGGCGGCTTTACGGGGCGCGCGGCATCCCCGAGGCATGGCGCGCCGCCCTGCATGACAGCGACAAGATCCGCATCGCCGCCGAAGACCTGCACGCGATGCGGCCCGTTGATATGTGACGACACCTGAACCCCGCAGAAAGGAAAGCGCAGATGAGCACTTTTGACGAAGACCTGTTCCTGAAGGGGCTGGAGCAGCGAAAGGCCACGCTGGGGGCAGACTACGTGGAAAGGAACCTGGCCGCCGCCGACGAGTTCACCCGGCCCTTCCAGGAGGCGATGACGGCCTGGTGCTGGGGATTCGGCTGGGGCGACGAGGTGATCGACGCCAAGACGCGGTCGATGATGAACCTGTCGATGATCGGCGCCTTGGGAAAGATGCATGAATGGGAGATCCATTGCCGCGGCGCGCTGACCAACGGGGTGAGCCGCGAGGAGATTCGCGCGATCATCCACGTGATCGGCATTTATTGCGGCGTGCCGCAGGCGCTGGAGTGTTTTCGGGTGGCGCGCAAGGTGCTGGACGAGGCCGACGGGTGAGGCCCGCGCGACTCAGGCCCGGGGCCGGGCGCAGACGGTGGGCCGTGGCAATCCGAAAGGGTGGCTGCGGCCGTTGCCCCAGCCTGTCGTCATCGCTGCGCGACGGCGAAAAAATCACGGTCTCACCGGTTTTTGCGGGGCCTTCGCGCAATCGGGTCACAGGGTGTGTGGTTTAAACGTCACAACCCGCGCAACAACCACCCGGGCCCCGGCGGCTTCGTTGACACTCAGGGGGTGTTTGGAGCATTTCAACATCCAAGCCGTGTCCATGTTCGGAGGCGGTGGAACATGAAACTTCCTGCTTTATGGAGGGACACCTTGAAAAAGCAACTTCTCACCACGACCGCAGCGATCGCAATGATCGGCGGCGCCGCCAACGCCCAGGAATGGGACCTGGCATGGGGTGGTTTCTACAACGCTGACGCGCTGTACAACGACACCTCGGGCAACAACCTGCCTTCCAACGTTGACCTGGACGGCTTCAACCTGAACACCAACGCCGAAATCATCTTCACGCCCAGCGTGACGCTGGACAACGGCCTGACGTTCGGCATCAACGTGCAGCTCGAAGCCAACACCTCGGGCGACACGATCGACGAGTCGTATGTCACCATCAGCAGCGACACCATGGGTCGCGTTGAAATCGGTTCGGAAAACTCGGCCGGTTACAAGATGATGACGGGCGCACCGTCGGCCGGCTTCGGCATCAACTCGCCGTCGCCGTCGGCCTACCACCCGACCGCATTCGCCCCGACCACCTCGGGCTTCTTCCGCAACGCGTTCGGCTCGACCTACACCGAAGTCGCGGCCAACAACGACTTCATGCGCATCAGCTACTACACCCCGAGCTTCAACGGCTTCACCGCAGGTGTGTCGTATGCTCCGGGCCAGGCTGACGACACCAACGGCCTGACCAACCGCAACGGTCTGAGCGACATCTTCGACCTGGGCCTTGCCTACAACCAGTCGTTCGGCAACGTTGACGTGGCCCTGTCGGCACGCTGGGGCACCGGCGACGCAGGTCAGACCCTGAACTTCGTCGCAAACCCCGGTGGTCTGCCCTCGACGGCGATCTTCGCTCCGGCCGCCATCCAGCAGGATGACCCGGAAACCTGGGGTGTTGGCGCACAGATCGGCGTGGCCGGCTTCACCTTCGGTGGTGCCTATGCCGAGAACGACGCGGGCACCGTGGTTGCAGGCCCCGGCGGCGCACCGTTCGCCAACGGCGTCGGCGACAGCGAAGGCTGGCACCTGGGCATGACCTACGACATGGGCAACGGCTGGACCATCGGTCTGGACGGCTTCAACGGTGAGCAGACCGTCGCCAACACCGGCGCCGTGAAGGTGACCGACGAATACCAAGCCTACCAGATCGGCGCCGAGCGTTCGCTGGGTGCAGGTGTTGCATGGCGCATCTACGCGATCCAGTCGGAACTCTCGACCAAGTCGAGCGCTCCGGGCGTGGTGAAGCTGAAGACCGAATCGACCGCGATCGGTACCGGGATCACCATGAGCTTCTAATTCGAAGCCAGGGTAACCTGATGGAAGAGCGGGCCTCGTGCCCGCTCTTTCTTGTTTCGGGCGGGGCGGATTTCGCCTAGAACACGGCGCAAGGATCAAGGCGCGCAACCGAGCCGCGCCACCGCGACGAGACGTAGGGGATCATGAAGAAAAGTATCGTCTGGCTTGCCAGCTATCCCAAATCGGGCAACACGTGGGTCAGGGCCTTCCTGGCCAATTATCTGGCGAACGCGGCCGAGCCTGTGGGCATCAACGACATTCACAAGTTCGCCCTGGGCGACAGCATCGCGGAGCATTACAAGCGTGTGGCGGGCGGGGCGCTGGATGTCACGAATACCGAGCTGACGGTCAGGTTGCGGCCGCGGGTTCTGGGCGCGATCGTGGCCAACAA
>JAASSQ010000186.1 GCA_021767845.1 Roseovarius sp.
ACACCGTTCGGGGCAGACCGATGCGCAGCACCATCATTCTCATTCAGGCAGCCATTCTGACCTTTCTCGCCGTGATCGGCGCGCAGGGCGACAGCGAAAGCAACAAGCCCTGTCCCAGCCTCACGCCCAATGCGCAGGTGGAATGCAGCTTCTGACCGGTGCAAGATCGCGGCTTTCGTACCAAACCGCCAAGGCTCACCGCGATTTTGGTACGAAAGCCGGGGTCGAAAGTGACGGTTCGTACAAACTCACCGCGCCTCCTCGATCGCCGGCAGGATCTGGTTTTCCAGCACCCGTTCGGTGATCGGGCCAGCAAAGCGCAGCACGATTTTCCCTTCGCCGTCAATGACATAGGTTTCCGGCACGCCGTAAACGCCCCAGTTCAGCGCCATGCGCCCCTTCTCGTCGGCCCCGATCGCGGCATAAGGATCGCCCAATTCCTTCAGGAAATTCAGGGCGTTAGCGGGTTTATCCTTGTAATTCACCCCGTAAATCTCGATCCCCTGCTCGGCCAGATCCTCCAGATGCGGGTGCTCCACCCGGCACGGCGCGCACCAGCTGGCCCAGTAGTTCACCAGCTTCACGCCGCCGTCGCGCAAGTCACTGTCATTGAACGATTTTTTATCGCCCAACGGTGTCACCTCCACCGCGGGAGCGGGCTTGCCCTGCAGGGCCGAGGGCAGCTCGTCGGGGTTTTCCCGCTGCATCCCGACATAGAACAACACCGCCAACCCCGCGAAGATCACCGGCGGCAGCACCATCAGGGGCGATACCTTAGCCATGTTTTTTCACTTTCGATTCAACGTCTTGAAGTTGTCTCTTGATGCGCTTGGCGCGTCGCACGCTCAGCCAGACCAGCACCAGCAGCAGCACGATCGACACCGCGTAAGAAGACAGCACCGCCTCCGCATATTTCCCGAGATCCGGCATCGTCACCCCATCCGTTCCCGCGCCAACAGCGCCCGCATCCGCCGCGCGCGAATTTCCGTTTGCGTTCGGAGGAAGACCAACGCTATGAAAAGCAACACAAATCCCGCGATGCAGACGAGCAGCGGATAGTAGAACACATCCGCCACGTTCTCTTCCTTGTCCAGGCTCAACGACGCGCCCTGGTGCAACCCCTGGTTCCAGAAGTTGACCGCGTAGCGGCTCAGCAGCGCAAAAACCGACCCAACAAGGCACAGGATGCTGGTCAGATCGGCCGCCGTGTCATCGTTCTCGATCGCCTCCCACAGGGCTATGTACCCGAGATAAAAGAGAAAAAGGATCAGGAAACTGGTCAGGCGCGGATCCCAGGCCCACCATGTCCCCCACATCGGCTGCCCCCAGATCGCCCCCGTAGCCAGCGCGATCACCGTCATCATCGCCCCCACCGGCGCCGCCGCCCGCGCCGCAAGCGCACTGACGTGATGCCGCCGCACGATCCAGACCAGCGAGGCCACCAGCATCATCAGCCAGGCATTGATCGCCATCAGCGCGCTAGGCACATGAAGATAAATGATTTTTACCGTCGAACCCTGGCGGTAATCGTCGGGGGTGAAGAAGAACCCCCAGATCAGTCCGACCACCAGCGACACCACCGCCAGCACCGAAATCCACGGCAACACGCGGTCGGTGGTCTGAATGAACTTCTTGGGGTTGGCATATTCCCAGATCGAATTGGCGCTCATTCCCGTTCCCGTTTGCTCAGCGCAAGTTGACTTTCAATACCGCAGCCGAGGCGAAAGGCAAAAGCGCGATGGTGCCGCAGGTGATGCCCGCAAGCATCAAAAGCGGCGTGGAGTAGGTCAGCCCCTCGGCCCCGCGGCGCGCCATCTCGGCTCCGAAGATCAATGTGGGCACATACAGCGGCAGGACAAGAAGGCTCAGAAGCAATCCGCCCCGTTTCAGCCCCACGGTCAGCGCCGCGCCGAAGGTGCCGATCACGCTGAGCGCCGGGGTGCCCAGCATCAGCGACAGGACCAGCGGCCCGTAGCCCGCCTGCGGCAGGCTGAGCAACAGGCCGAACAACGGCGTCGACAGGACCAGCGGCAAGCCGGTTGTCAGCCAGTGGGCCAACGCCTTGACGCTGACGACCGCTTCCATCGGCAAGGGCGCGGTGGCCAGCAGGTCCAGGCTGCCATCCTCCCAGTCCAGTGCGAAGATCCGGTCCAGCGACAGAAGGCAGGCCAGCAAGGCACCAAGCCAGAGGATACCTGACGCGATCCGCGCCAGAAGCTCGCTTTGCGGGCCGACCCCGAAGGGCACCAGCGTGACCACGATCAGGAAGAACGCGAGCCCCAACCCGAACCCGCCGCCGGCCCGCATCGCAAGCCGCAAATCCCTGATGAGCAATGCAATCACAGGAACGCCTCGTCGAAATCGTCGGCTTCCATTGCGCGGGCCCGGAACGGGCCGACATCGAGGATTTGCGCCTCGGGCAGGCCAAGGTCGATATGCGTCGCGATCAGGGCCGACCCGCCCTGCGCCAGATGGCTGCGTACGGCATCCGCGAACATCGCGACGGCGTCGGTATCCAGCGACACGGTCGGCTCGTCCAGCACCCAGATCGGCCGCCCCGTGACCAGCAGCCGCGCCAGCCCCAGCCGCCGCTTCTGCCCGGCCGAGAGCGCGCCGGCGGGCCGGGTGGAAAGCCGCTCCAGCTGAAAGGCTGCGATTGCCGGCGCAATGTCGTTCTGGCCGAACACGCTGGCCCAGAAGTCAAGATTCTCCGTCACGGTCAGCGTTGCCTTGATGCCGTCGGAATGGCCGGAATAGACAAGGCTGTCGGCCTCAGCCGCGACCGACCCGGCCAGCGGCGGTTGCAGGCCGGCAACGGTGCGCAAAAGCGTGGTCTTGCCGATCCCGTTCGGCCCGCGCAGCACCAGGGCGCGGCCCGGATCCAACACGAAGGATACGGCCTCCAGCACCTTGATCCCGCCCCGGGCGATCGTCAGATCGGACACATTCAAGCTCATGCGAACGTCCCTACCGCAAAGCCATCGGGGCTGAAAGTGACCTTGATCAAAGCGGGCCGGAAAACTCAGACCGGCAGAAGGGCGGCTGCCACACGGCGCCCTTCCGACAGAAGCACGTTGAAGGTCCGGCAGGCCGCGGCGGAGTGCATCACCTCGACGCCGAGCCCGGCCTCTTCCAGCCGCGTCCGCAACTCATCGGGCATGTGGGCCGTTTCGGGGCCCGTCCCGATGAACAGAACATCCACGTCCCCCGCCAAGGCCATCAGCGCCTCGGCATCCTGATACCCGCCCCATCCGCGTGCATGGGTCGAGGAGACGACGACAGCGCCCTCGAAAACCTCACCGCCGACGCGAAAGAAACCGGGGCCGTAGCCGTCGATCGGCGTCGCATCGCGGAACGTGACTTCGTGCATCTGCATGGGGCCTCCCTTCAACTCCAGATCGGCAAGCCGCTGATGACCGCAAGCGCGATCACGCCGTAGGCTGTCCATCGGTAAATCCGTTCGTGATGCGGATCAAACAGCGCCTGTCCGATCAACGTGGTCACGAAATAGGGCACGGCAAGGGTCAGCGCCAGAAAGACGGTGTCCCATGCGATGCTGCCGCTCCACAGCAGATTGCACACGATCACCACGTCAAGCGCGGCCAGGAACAGGATCGTGTTGGCGCGCACGGTTTGAACGGCGGCCTGCCCGGCCAAGTAGAACAGGATCACCGCGGGCCCCGTCAGCCCGGTCAGCCCACCGATCACACCGGCCATCGCACCGATCCCGAGCAATCGAGGCCGCGTGACATATCCCGAAAACCGCCACCCCGAAACAAGCGCCGCCAGCGTCAGCCCCGCGATCGCGGCCACGATCCAACGCACGACGCCCGTATCGAGCGATGCCATGATCCAAAGCCCCAAAGGCACGGTGACCAGGGCGGCAAGCGCCAGCAACCCAACCTCGCGGCGGTCGGCCTGTCCCCATGCGCGTGGCAGCAGCGCGCCGGTGCTGGCGATGCCGGTCAAGGTGATGACGCCGATCACGACGGCTGGCGGCAGGTAAATCCCCGCGACCGGGACGAAGATCAGTGCCGTCCCGAACCCGGTGAACCCGCGCACGATCCCGGCCACCGAAATCGTCAGGATCAGCCAGATCAGACCGGGCGTCGCCCAGACCTGGATCAGCGCCTCAGGCATCCACGTTCGCGAACTGGTTGCCCTGATTGGCGTCGGGCTTGGACCAGTCGCGCTTGACCCCCAGCCAGAGCAGGACGGTGCTGGCCACGAAGACCGAGGAATACGTCCCCACGATCACGCCCCAGATCATCGCGAACACGAAGCCGCGGATCACGTCGCCGCCCAGGACGAAGAGCGCAAACAGCGCGAGAAGCGTGGTGATCGAGGTCATCACCGTGCGGCTGAGCGTTTCGTTGATCGAGATGTTCAGCACCTCTTTCAGCGGCTTTTTCTTGTATTTCCGCAGGTTCTCGCGCACCCGGTCGAACACGACCACCGTATCGTTCAGCGAATACCCCACGATGGTCAGAAGCGCCGCGATGATCGCAAGGTCGAACTGGATCTGCAGCTCGGAGAAGATACCGATGGTCAGAACCACGTCATGCACAAGCGCGGCCACGGCGCCAAGCGCGAACTGCCACTCGAACCGCAGCCAGATATAAACGAGCACCGCCGCGATCGCGAGCGCGACCGCGATGATCGCCGTCTGGATCAACTCGCCGGAAACCTTGGGTCCCACGCTTTCGACCGAGGTGAACTCCAACTCGGGCGAGACGGCCTGTAGCGCGGTTTCGACCTCGGCGATGACGTCGGCCGACACGCTTTCCTGCCCGTCCTGCGCCTGGATGCGGATCATCGCGACGTTCTGATCCTCTTCGAAGGTCGGGTCGAACACCTCGGTGATCGTCACGTCGCCCAGTTGCAGGGGCTGGATCGCATCGCGATAGGCCCCGATATCGACCGGCTTCGGGGCCTCGGTGCGTATGGTGGTGCCGCCGCGGAAATCAATGCCGTAGTTCAGGCCCTGCAGCATGAACGACCCCGCCGCGACCACGATCAGCACGCCTGAGATACCAAGCGAGATGCGCCAACGGCGGAAGAAATCCCAGTTTGTATCCTTGGGCACCAGGCGCAGGGTTCGACCCTGCAGGACCGTCTTGGGGCGCTTGCGTTCGAACCACATCACGACGATCAGCCGCGTCACGAAGATCGCGGTGAACACCGACGTGATGATGCCAAGGCCGAGAGTGATCGCGAAGCCGCGCACCGGCCCCGACCCCATCGCATAAAGGATCAGCGCGGTGATGAAGGTGGTGATGTTGGCGTCGGTGATCGCGCTCAGCGCCTTTTCATACCCCAGCTCGATTGCACGGGCCGGTCCCTTGGCCGATTTCATCTCTTCGCGGATCCGCTCGAAGACCAGCACATTGGCGTCCACCGCCATGCCGATGGTCAGCACGATCCCCGCGATGCCGGGCAAGGTCAGGGTCGCGCCGATCAGGCTGAGCAGGCCGAAGATCAGGCCGACATTCACGATCAGGGCGATGTTGGCAAAGAGGCCGAACGTGCCGTAGCTCATGAACATGAAGATGAGAACCAGCACGAAGGCCACGATACAGGCGATCTGGCCCGCCTCGATGCTGTCGGCGCCCAGTTCGGGGCCGATCGTTCTTTCCTCAAGAAATTCAAGGCCCGCCGGCAAGGCGCCTGCGCGCAGCAGCACGGCCAGGTTGGTGCTTTCCTCGACCGTGAAATTGCCGGTGATGATGCCCGATCCGCCGGGGATGTGGCTTTGGATCACCGGGGCGCTGATAACCTCGCCGTCCAGAACGATGGCGAAGGGGCTGCCGATGTTTTCCGCGGTGTAGTCGCCGAACTTGCGCGCGCCGGTCGGATCGAAGCGGAAGGACACGGCGGGCCGGCCGTTCTGATCGAAATCGGGCTGCGCATCTACCAGTTCGTCGCCGGTGACCACGGGCGCGCGTTCAAGGATGTAGTAGACATCCTCCTGGTCCATTGCGGGCAGAATCTCGTTGCCCGC
>JAASSQ010000187.1 GCA_021767845.1 Roseovarius sp.
AGGCCCGTCTCTGCCGGGGCCTGCAAGCTGCCCTCGCTGTCCTTCCGAACGCGGGTGTAGTTGGTGTAGGCGCCTTCCTCGGCGCCCATCGGCACGATGGTCACATAATCCTGTCCGTCAACCGCGCCGGTCCAGGAGACGGGGATTTTCGCCCCGGCGAGGGCGGTGTCCGGGCCGGAGATCGTGACCTCGGGTTCCACGATCTCGATGGGTTGGGAGGCCAGCGTGCGGCCGCCTTCGTCGAGCACGTAGCGCAGCTCGTAAAGGCCCGTCTCTGCCGGGGCCTGCAGGGTGCCCTCGCTGTCCTTCCGCACGCGGGTGTAGTTGGTGTAGGCGCCTTCCTCGGCGCCCATCGGGACGATGGTGACGTAGTCATGTCCATCGACCGCGCCGGTCCACGACACGGGGATTTTCGCCCCGGCGAGCGCGGCCTCGGGGCCGGAGATCGTGACCTCGGGTTCCATGATCTTGATGCTCGCGGTGCCGAGAACCTCGTCGCCGTCGCCGGTCATGTAGCGCAGCTCGTAGGCGCCGATCTGTGCCGGGGCGCGCAGCGTGTCTTCGCTCTTGTCGCGGACGCGGACGTAATTGGCATACTCGCCCTCGGGCGTGCCGGCGGGCACGATGGTGACGTAGTCGCCGGGATCGACGGTGGGCGACCAGCCGACGGTGAAGCGCGACCCGGCGAGGGCGCTGTCGGGGCCGGTGAGGGCCACGGCGGGGCGGTCGGGTTCCGGTTCGGGCTCGGGCTCGGGTTCGGGGGCGGCGGCGACCGCGGTGCTGATCTCGCCCAGGGCGCGGCCCAGTTCATCGGCGTTGCCGGCCTGGATGTAGCGGCCGCCGGTGCCTTCGGCGATGCAGGACAGCTGCGCGCTGTCCTGGTCCGCGCCAAGGCCGAAGCCCACCACATGCGCGGTGAAGGCCACGCCGCGCTGCGCCAGCGTTTCGGCCAGCGCGCAGGGGTCACGGTCGCAGCTTTCCAGCCCGTCGGAGATCAGCACCACGGTGGCGGGCGTGTCGGTATAGGAGAGGTCTTCGGCCGCCTGTTCGATGGCGGCGGTGAGGGGCGTCTTGCCGGTGGGGGTGATGGCTCCGATCTGGTCGAGGATCTCGGCGCGGGTGCCGTCGCCGGGGGCGACCAGCGTTTCGATGTCGGTGCAATCGCCGCGCCGGCGGTGGCCATAGGCCATCAGCCCGACCTGCCGGTCCTCGGTCCAGTCGCCCAGAAGGTTGTCCATCACGTCGCGGGCGATCTCGATCTTGGCGGTCCCGTCGATCTGGCCCCACATGGAGTTGGAGCCGTCGAACACGACCATCACGTTCTCGTCGGCCGCCCGGGCCGGGGCGGCCAGCGTTGCGGCAAGGGCAAGGACGGGCAGAAAGGCGGAAAATCGGACCATGATGACCCCCTGTTGTATGCGAATCCGTGTCAGTGAAGCACAGGCCGGCGCAATCGCCAAATCCGGGGCGGCGCGCGGCCCTTGTCCAGCAGCCGCAAACGGTGTGGAATGGCGCGAGGCGAGCAGGAGCGGGCGCACTGATGGAATGGCGCGATCAGGGCATATTGCTGTCCATGCGGCGGCATGGCGAGTCCTCGGCCATCATCGAGGTGTTCACGCCCGAACGGGGGCGTCATGCGGGCGTGGTGCGGGGCGGCACGTCACGCCGGCTGGCGCCGGTGTTGCAGGCGGGGGCGCAGCTTGACCTGACGTGGCGGGCGCGGCTGGAGGATCATATCGGCACCTTCACGGTGGAGCCGGTGCGCTCGCGCGCGGCGGCGTCGATGAACGACCGGCTGGCGCTGGCGGGGCTGAACGCGGTGACGGCGCTGCTGCTGTTCTGCCTGCCCGAGCGCGAGGCGCATGGCCGGCTTTACCGGCAGACCGAACAGTTGCTGGACCTGCTGGGGCAGGGGGATGTCTGGCCGCTGGCCTATCTCAACTGGGAAATGGCGCTGCTGGACGACCTGGGATTCGGCCTGGACCTGAGCATGTGCGCGGTGAAGGGCGCGCAGGCCAATGACCTGAGCTATGTTTCGCCGCGCACGGGGCGGGCGGTGTCGCGCGCAGGCGCGGGCGAGTGGGCGGACCGTCTGCTGCCCTTGCCGCCCTGCCTGTTGGGGGCGGGGCCGGCGCCGGATGCCGAAGTGGTCGAGGCGCTGCGGGTGACCGGCCATTTCCTGATGAACCGGGTGGCGCCGGAACTGGGCCACAAGCCGCTGCCGGCGGCGCGCGCGCGGTTCGTGGAGCGGTTCGCGGCGCGCGCGGCGCAGGATTAGCGCAGGGCCAGCACCAGATCGACGAGCGATCCCATCGCCGCGGCATTGGTGCCGGTGGTGTCCTTGCCCAGCTCCTCCATGCCGATCCCGGCGGCATAGATGATCCGGGCCATTTCCGGGTTGGCGATCCCGATCTCGGCCAGAAGGGCCTGGATCTGCGTCAGGCGGTGGTCATCGAGGCGGGCGATGGCGGCGCGCGCAGCGTCGCTGTCCTTGGCCCAGGCGCGGACGGCCGGTTCAACCGGGAAGGCCGCGTCGCGCTCGGCGATGATCTGGGCGAGGCGGCGCAGGCGGGCCACGGCGCCGTCCTCGGCGGCCAGGGCCGTGTCGGTGCGGGCGGTGGCCTCGTCCTCCCATTGCGCAAGCAGCGCGGCATGGAAGGCGGGCACGTCCTCGAAATGCCAGTAGAAAGAGCCCTTGGTCGTGCCCAGCCGACGCGCCAGCGGCTCGGCCTTGAGGGCCGAAGGGCCGGTTTCGGCCAATGCGTCGAGGCCGGTGCGCAACCAGTCCGCGCGCGCGAGTCGTCGGGAAGTCTTCGCCATGTGCGAAGGATAGGTCGGCCCCCCTGTCCCGGCAAGGCCGGGCCGGCGTTACAAAAGCTTCACCGAACTGTCGCATGAGTTTCGAGATCGGCGCCTATTCCCGGCCCCCGAGACAAAGGGGGCAGACAGTGTTTGAGATTACCGACCTGACCAGACGCTTTGGCCGCAACACGGCCGTTGATGCGGTGTCGTTTACCGTGGAGAAACCGGCGATGATCGGCGTCATCGGCCGGTCGGGGGCGGGCAAGTCCACCCTGCTGCGGATGCTGAACCGGCTGACCGACGCGAGCGCCGGGCGGATCGTGTTCGAGGGGCGCGACGTGACCGCCCTGAGCGGTGCCCAGAAACGCGCGTGGCAATCCGATTGCGCGATGATCTTCCAGCAGTTCAACCTGGTGCCGCGGATGGACGTGGTGTCGAACGTGTTGCACGGCACGCTGAACCGGCGCTCGACCCTGGCGACGATGTTCAACCTCTATCCGCAATCCGACATTCACCGCGCCATCGACATCCTGGACCGTCTGGGCATCGCCGAACACGCGCCCAAGCGCGCCGAGGCGCTGTCGGGCGGGCAACAGCAGCGCGTGGCGATCGCGCGGGCGCTGATGCAGGACCCGCGGATCGTGCTGGCCGACGAGCCGATCGCGAGCCTCGACCCGATGAACGCGCAGCTGGTGATGGACGATCTGCGGCGCATCCACGAGGAGGACGGCCGCACCGTCATCGCAAACCTGCACACGCTGGATACCGCGCGGCGCTATTGCGACCGGGTGATCGGGATGCTGCATGGCCGGGTCGTGTTCGACGGCACGCCCGAACAGCTGACGACCGGCGTGGCGCGCGACATCTACGGCGCCGATGCCGGGTTTTCCGAGGCCGCAACCTCGACCGCGATCGAGCCGCTGGAGCGGCCGCAGGAGCACGCCGTCCGCGAGGCCGAAGCCGCGCTCTGACCTTTTACGTACCGCCCCGCCGCAGCCTTGCGGCGGTCCCACCCCCTCGAACCTGAGAGAAAGAGGACATCATGAAGAAACTGATTGCTGCCATCGTGGCCACCACCGCCCTGACCAGCCCGGTCATGGCGCAGGAGATCTCGGAATTCCGCATCGGCCTGCTGGGTGGCGAGAACGCCCAGGACCGCATGAACTCGAACGAGTGCCTGCGCGAGAAGACCGAGGAACTGCTGGGTGTGGAAACCAAGCTGTTTGCCCCGGCCGACTACAACGGCGTGATCCAGGGCCTGCTGGGCGGCACCATCGACATGGCGTGGCTGGGCGCCAGCGGTTATGCCAAGACCTATCTGGAGAACCCCGACGCGGTCGAGCCGGTTCTGGTCAAGGTCAACGTGGACGGCGGCTACGGCTATCACTCGATCGGGTTCGCCCGCAAGGACAGCGGCATCACCTCGCTGGAAGACATGGAAGGCAAGGTCTTTGGGTTCGGTGACCCGAACTCGACCAGCGGCTACCTGATCCCGTCGATCGAAATCCCCGAGGAAATCGGCGCCACGATGCAGTCGGGCGACTATTTCGGCGAGGTGAAGTTCACCGGCGGTCACGAGCAGACCATCGTCGCGGTTAACAATGGCGATGTCGATGCCGGCGTGACCTGGGCCGACGGCCTGGGCAACTGGGAAGACGGCTACAACTCGGGCGCGCTGCGCAAGGCCGTGGACGCGGGCCTGATCGACATGAACAACCTTGTGCAGATCTGGCAGTCCAAGCCGATCCCCGAGGGCCCGGTTGTGCTGCGCAGCGAGCTGCCGGAGGACGTGAAGGTTCAGATGACCGCGCTGATGGCGTCGCTGCCGTCGATCGACCCGGATTGCGCCTATGGCGTGCTGGCCGGCGAAGCCAAGGGCTTGCAGCCCATCGGCCACGACGCCTACCTGTCGATCATCGAGGCCCGCAAGGCGAAATCGAACTGATCCGGCAACAGTAACGCGAAGGCCCCGCCATGCGCGCGGGGCCTTTTCGCACATTCGAGAAGAGCAGACAGATGTCAGATTCGAGCGCCGGGGCGAGCGCCCCTCCGACGGCCGCGATCCGCGACGAATACATGGCCGCCACCCATCGCAAGCGGCTTTATTCCGGTCTCATGCTGGTGGTGTTCGTCGCCCTGATGGTGGCCGGATTCCGCACCGCCGATGCGCGCAACGCGGGCGGGTTCGGGGATGGCTGGCACAATGTGCTGGATTTCCCCGCGCAGGTCTGGGGCGAGGCCATCGAGAAGGCCGGCGAGTTGCCCGGACATTTCGTGACCTTCCTGCCCGCGCTGATCGAAACGATCAACATCGCCGCCGCCTCGACCCTGGTGGGAGCATTGCTCGGGATCGTCATTTCGCTGCTGGCGACGCGGGGGCTGGCGCGGTGGCCGCGGCTGATCCCGGTCTTTCGGCGTATCCTCGACGTGTTGCGCGCGATCCCCGAGATCGTCATCGCGCTGGTGCTGATCTTCGTGCTGGGCGGCGGGCCGGTTCCAGCGATGATCGCCATCGCGCTGCATACGGTCGGCGCGCTTGGAAAGCTGTTTTCCGAGGTGAACGAGAACGCCTCGCGGAAGCCTGTGGAGGGGTTGCAATCGGTGGGGGCCAATTGGTGGCAGCGGATGCTTCTGGGCGTGATCCCGCAGGTGGCCCCGAATTACCTGAGCTATGCGCTGCTGCGCTTCGAGATCAATATCCGCGCCTCGGCGATCCTGGGCTTCGTGGGCGCGGGCGGCATCGGCTATGAGCTGAAGAACGCGATGTCCTGGGGGCAGGGCCAGTTCGACGAGGCAGCGGCGATCTTCATCCTGCTGTTCCTGACCATCATCCTGTTCGACCAGGTCTCGTCGCATTACCGGGACCGTCTGACGCGGGGGACCGTGCAATGACCATGACTGCGACCGATACCCGCGCAGACAGCGCCAAAACCGCGGCTGCGCGCCTGTTCCAGCGCAAGAGGCTGGTGAATTTCGGGCTGCCGGCGGTGATCCTGGCCTATTTCGTCTATATCTTCTTCGCCTTCGACATCCCCGGCCTGAGCGAGCGGGCGAGCCTGGACAATGCCCGCACGCTGGTGGCGGACAGCTACAGCTACAAGACGCATGTGACCTATGACGACCGGGCCGGCGGTTTCGAGATCGCCATCGAGGGCGAGCGGAAGGGCACGTACCC
>JAASSQ010000188.1 GCA_021767845.1 Roseovarius sp.
CGGCTGGCCATGCCCGTCGTGCTGGTGGCGCTGGCGGTCGTGGCGATCCTCGGCGGGTCGCTGCAGGTGGTGATCGTGGTGCTGGGGCTGCTGCTCTGGGACCGCTTCGCCGTGGTGATGCGGGCCTCGACGCTGCAGGTGCGGGGGCGTGAATACGTCGCCGCCGCGCGGGCCATCGGCGCCTCCACCCCGCGGGTGATCCTGTCCGAGATCATGCCCAACATCGCCAACAATCTGATCGTGGTGGTCACGCTCGAGATGGCGCACGCCATCCTGCTCGAGGCGGCGCTGTCGTTCCTCGGCCTCGGGGTGCAGCCGCCGACGCCAAGCTGGGGCCTGATGGTCTCGGAAGGCAAGAACATGATGCTGTTCGAACCGTGGATGGTGCTGATCCCCGGTGCGGTGCTGTTCCTGCTGGTGCTGGCGATCAATCTCATGGGGGATGGTCTGCGCGACGTGACCGCCCCGGAAAACCGGAGCTGACAGAATGAGCAATCCTTTGCTGAGCGTCCGCAACCTGACGATCGACATCCCCGTCGGGGCGGGCACGCTGCACGCGGTGCGGGGCATCGATTTCGACCTGCATCGCGGCGAGACCCTGTGCATCGTGGGCGAAAGCGGGTCGGGCAAATCCCTGACATCGCTGGCGGTGATGGGCCTTCTGGGCAAGAACATCAAGCGCAGTGCCGACCGCATGGAATTCGACGGAACCGAACTGACCACAGCCAGCCCGCGGACCATGCGGGCGCTGCGGGGTGGACGGATGTCGATGATCTTCCAGGAGCCGATGACCTCGCTCAACCCCGCCTACACGATCGGCGACCAGCTGACCGAGGCGCTGCTGCTGCACAAGAAAGTCGGCCGCGAGGCGGCGCGCGCACGGGCCGTGGAACTCCTCGAAAAGGTCGGGATCACGGCGGCGGAAAGCCGGCTGTCGCAATATCCCCACCAGCTTTCGGGCGGGCTCAGGCAGCGGGTGATGATCGCCATGGCGCTGATGTGCGAGCCTGAACTGATCATCGCGGACGAGCCGACAACGGCGCTGGACGTGACGATCCAGGCGCAGATCCTGCGGCTGCTCTACGACCTGGGGCGCGAGATGAACATGGCGATGATCCTCATCACGCACGATCTGGGCGTGGTGGCGCGGGTCGCCGACAAGGTCGCGGTGATGTATGCCGGCGAACTGGTCGAGACCGGCCCGGCCGCCGATGTGTTCAACACGCCCTCGCACCCCTACACCCGCGGGCTGCTGCGCTGCATTCCCTTGCCCGGCAAGACCGAACGCGGCAGCGAGCTTGGCACCATTCCGGGCATCGTGCCCTCGCTCATCGGCGATGTGCATGGCTGCGCCTTCCGCACCCGCTGCCCGCATGCCGAACCCGCCTGCCAGAACACGATCCCGATGCAGGGCGGCGAGGCGCACGCCTTCCGCTGCGTCCACCCAGACGGCAAACGCCACGCAGAAGAGGAGGTGCCGGCATGAGTTCCGAGGCATCGAACGCCGTTCTCGAACTTCGCGGGGTCACCAAGACCTACCGCGTCAAGCAGGGCATCTTCGGCAAGTCGCGGCCGCTGACGGCCGTCAACGACGTGTCGCTTTCCCTGCCGCGCGGCGAGGTGCTGGGCCTTGTCGGGGAATCGGGCTGCGGCAAGTCCACCCTGGCCAAGATCCTGCTGGGGCTCGAGGCGCCGACGGACGGCCAGGTGCTGATCGACGGCAAGGAAATCCTGGCTCAGGACCGGCTCAGCCTTGCCCGGCGCATCCAGCCGATTTTCCAGGATCCCTATTCCTCGCTCAACCCGCGCAAGAGCATCTTCGACATCGTGTCGCTGCCCCTGCGTGTGCACGGGGTGGGCGGCCCGCAGGATTGGGACCGCAAGGTGCGCGAGATTCTCGACATCGTCGGCCTTCCGGCGCGGGTGATGAACACCTTTCCCAGCCAGATGTCCGGCGGGCAGCGCCAGCGGGTCGCGATCGCGCGGGCGCTTATCATGAAACCGGAAATCGTGATCTGCGACGAACCCACATCGGCGCTCGACGTGTCGGTGCAAAGCCAGATCCTGAACCTGCTGGGCGAGTTGCGGCGGGAATTCGGGCTGACCTACCTGTTCATCAGCCACGATCTTGCCGTGGTCGAACATCTGGCGACGCGGGTGGCAGTTATGTACCTGGGCCGGATCGTCGAGGAGTCGGACGTGGCGGGCCTGTTTGATGATGCCGGGCATCCCTACACGCAGGCGCTGCTGAAATCGGTGCTGACGCCCGAACCCGGGCTGGGCGTGCCCGACACGCAACTAGGCATGGCCTATCCCAACCCGATCGACCCGCCCTCGGGATGCCAGTTCCACCCGCGCTGCCCGATGGCGACCGACCACTGCAAAAGCGTGGCGCCACGCCCTGTCGAAACCTCGCACGGGCGCGTCGAATGCCATCTGCACGACCCCCAAAGCCCCATGCACGACGCGAAGGTGGCCTGAGATGTCCGCGAACCTGTCGCGCACGGCGCGAACCCGGAAAGTCGTGGTCGAAACCGAACACGGGATCGTTGCGGCCCAGCACAGGCTGGCCGCGCAGGCCGGGGCCGATGTGCTGTCCGCTGGCGGCGATGCCGTGGACGCCGCCATCGCGACCTCCTTTGCCATTGGCGTGCTCGAGCCGTGGATGAGTGGCCCCGCCGGTGGCGGTGCGCTCATGCTGTGGCGCGCGGAAGAGGGCAGGGCCGAGGCCCTGAATTACGGGATGCGCGCGCCCGCTGCGCTCGACCCGGCGGATTACCCGCTGACCGGGCGGGGCGTGGCCGGCGATCTCTTCCCGTGGCAGGAGGTCGAGGGCAATCGCAACGTGCAGGGCGCGACCGCCGTCGCGGTGCCGGGCGTGGTGGATGGCATGGGGCGAATTCACGACCGCTACGGGCGGATGCCTTGGGCCGAATTGCTGGCCCCGGCGATCGGCTTTGCCCGCGAGGGGTTGCTGGTGGATTGGTATGCGGCGCTGGTGATCGCCTCGACCACCCGCGAACTGGCCAACGATCCCGATGCCGCCGCCCTGTTCCTTGAGGATGGGCAATGGCCCAAGGTCAGCGGCTGGACCGCGCTGGCGGATCAGCGGCTGGATCAGGGGCGCATGGCCGACAGCCTCGATCATTTGGCCCGGCACGGCGCGCGCGCGCTCTATGACGGTGATCTGGGCGCGTCCCTGGCCGCCGACATGCAGGCCAAGGGCGGTTGCCTGTCGCAGGACGATCTGCGCGCCTACCGCTCGACGTTCTCCGACCCGCTCAGCTTCGAGTATCGCGACGCGCGCTTCCATGTCGTGCCGGGGCTGACGGCGGGGCCGACCTTCCGGGCGACGCTGGCGCGCATGTCGCGCACGGGCTTCGGCGCCGCGCCGGATGCGGCCTCCTTCACCGCCACCGCCGAAGGGCTGTCCAAGGCTTATGCCGAACGCCTGGCAACGATGGGCGACAGCGGCGAAACCGAAAGCCACACGGGCTGCACGACCCATTTCTCGGTCGTGGACCGCGACGGCAACATGGTCAGCCAGACCCAGACCCTGCTGTCGATCTTCGGCGCGCGGGTGGTCTCGCCCTCGACCGGGTTCCTGATGAACAACGGGATCATGTGGTTCGACCCCGAGCAGGGGCGGCCCAATTCCCTTGGGGCGGGCAAGCGGTGTCTGATGAACGTCTGCCCGATCCTGGGCGAGGCCGGCGAGACGCGCTTTGCCTTCGGCGCCTCGGGAGGGCGCAAGATCGTGTCCGCGATGGCGCAGATGGCGTCCTTCGTGGCCGATTTCGGAATGGATATCGAGGCCGCGTTCCACCATCCCCGGATCGACGTCTCCGGCGGCGAGACCATCGTTGCCGACGAGACCCTGCCCGCCGATGTGCTGGAGGCGCTGTCCGCCCGGTACCCGGTGGCCACCACCCGCCGCAGCCCCTTTCCCTATGCCTTTGCCTGCCCGGCCGGCGTGATGCGCACGGGCGGCATGAACACCGGCTGCACCGAGATCATGTCGCCCTGGGGCGATGCCGTTTCCGAAGACCAGAATGGATAGACCATGACACGCAGTTCCGCCATAGACACCGTTTCCGCCTATTTCGACGACGGCCGTTTCCAATCCGAGCTGGCCGACCTCGTCGCCTATGAAACAGAAAGCCAGAACCCCGATCAGGCGCCCGAACTGGCGCGCTACCTGAACAAGGCGATGACCGCGCGGCTGAGCGGAATGGGCTTCACCTGCCAGATCCACCCCAACCCGGTCGAAGGCGCCGGCCCGATCCTCGTGGCCGAACGTCACGAGGGCGACGACCTGCCCACGATCCTCACCTACGGGCATGGCGACGTGATCCGTGCCCAGACCGACCAATGGCGCGAGGGGCTGCACCCGTTCAAGCTGATCGAGGAAGGCGACCGGCTGTATGGCCGCGGCACCGCCGACAACAAGGGGCAGCACCTTATCAACCTCGCCGCGCTCGATGCCGTGCTGGAAACCCGCGGCAAGCTGGGGTTCAACTGCCGGGTGGTGATCGAGACCGGGGAAGAGACCGGATCGCCGGGCCTCGCGGAGTTTTTCGAGGCGCAGAAAGAGGCGCTGTCGGCCGATGTGCTGATCGCCTCGGACGGGCCGCGCCTGCAGCCCGAGACGCCGACCATGTTCATGGGCTCGCGCGGGGGCGTGACCTTCGACCTGGTGGTCGATCTGCGCGAGGGCGCGCACCATTCCGGCAACTGGGGCGGGCTTCTGGCCGATCCGGCGATGATCGTCGCGCAGGCGCTCTCCACGATCACCGATCAACGTGGCCAGATCCGCATCCCCGAATGGCGGCCCGACAGCCTGACCGACGATGTGCGCGCCGCCCTTGACGGGCTGCCCATTGCCGGGGGCGACGGCCCATCGATTGACGAGGATTGGGGCGAAGAAGGCCTGACCCCGGCCGAACGCGCCTATGGCTGGAACAGCTTCGCGATTCTCGCGATGAAAAGCGGCGTGCCCGAGGCGCCGGTCAACGCCATCTCGGCCCACGCCCGCGCCACTTGCCAGCTGCGCTATGTCGTGGGCACCGACCCAGAAGACATCGTGCCGGCTCTGCGCCGCCACCTTGATGCGCACGGGTTCCAGATGGTGCAGATCGTCCCGCATGACCGCGGCTTTTTCCGCGCCACCCGGCTGGCCCCAGATCACCCGTGGGTCAAGTTCGTGGCGAAATCGCTGGAAAAAACCGCCGGGCAAGCCCCGCATATCCTGCCGAATTTGGCCGGCTCGCTCCCGAATGACGCGTTTGCCGACATCCTGGGCCTGCCGACCGTCTGGGTGCCCCATTCCTACCGGGGATGCTCGCAGCACGCGCCGGACGAGCACGTTCTCAAGCCGGTCTGCCGCGATGCGCTGCGACTGATGGCGGGCGTGTTCTGGGATATCGGCGAGGGCGACACACCCGCGTGATCCGGCGGGCGCCCCGATGCGCCTGCCATGCCATGGAAAGCACTGGTGCCGTGGGGCGGCTAACCGCCCCCGCAATGGTCGCGCGCGGGTGCGCAGGTGGCGTCAAGGGGCGCCGTTTCAACAGGATTTCACCCTCAGCCTCCAAACCCGTCGTTTCTAAGCCGAGAGGAAAACTGGCACGCTGGTGTCAGGTTTCACCGGCGCATCGGAGCACATCATGAAAGTCGGGTTTATCGGGCTGGGGAATGTCGGCGGCAAGCTGGCGGGAAGCCTTCTGCGCAATGGAATCGAGCTTGCGGTTCTGGACCTGAACGCCGAGCTGACGGCCGATTTCATCGCCCGCGGCGCCAGCACCGTCGAAAACGCCGCCGCCCTGATGCGCGACTGCGACGTGGTCATCACCTGCCTGCCGTCGCCCGCCGCATCGGCCCTCGTCGTGGAGGCGATGCTGCCCGAGGTCGGACCGGGCAAGACCTGGCTTGAAATGTCCACCACGGACGAGGCCGAGATTCGCCGCCTTGCCGCC
>JAASSQ010000016.1 GCA_021767845.1 Roseovarius sp.
TCGACCGAGCTCAGCCCGGCGGACCGCCGCGCCGAGGAAATCATCCAGATCCAGCGCGACATCGCCCGCCGCCGGCGGCGCAAGCTGCTGTTGCTGCTGTCGCGGCTCACGGCCTTCGTGTTCCTGCCCACGCTGATCGCGGGGTATTATTTCTATGCCGTGGCCACGCCCATGTATACGACCAAGTCCGAATTCCTGATCCTCACCGCCGACGGCGCGGGCGGCGGTGGCGGCGGCGGGCTTGGCGGGCTGCTGCCCAGCCAGTTCGCCACCGGCCAGGATGCCATCGCCACGCAATCCTATCTTGAATCCAAGGACGCCATGTTGCGGCTGGATCAGGACGTGGGCTTCATCGACCATTTCAGCCAGGACTGGATCGACCCGATCCAGCGCCTGCCCGACGACGCCACCAACGAAGAGGCCTACGACCTCTACCAGAAATACGTCAAGCTGGGCTACGACCCGACCGAGGGCGTGATCCGCATGGAACTGTCCACCGCCGACCCCGAGGTTTCGGCCCGGTTCTCGGAAAAGCTGATCGACTACGCCGAAGAGCGCGTCGATGACCTCAGCGCCGAGAAACGCCGCGACGCGGTGCGCACCGCCATCGAAAGCCTGGAACAGGCCAAGGCCGACCGCCGCGCCGCGCAGCAACAGCTGGTGGAGTTGCAGGAAGGCACCATTCTCGACCCCGAGGGCGAGATCGCCAATATCCGTCAACTGATCGGCAACGTGGAATTGCAGCTTCAGGAAAAGGAACTGGCCCTCAACACCCAGCTCAACAACGCCCGCCCCAACGCCGCCCGGGTCGAGGCCCTGCGCAGCGAGGTCGAGGTGCTGCGCCGCGAGCTGGAAAAGCAGAAAGCCCGCCTGACCGAGGCGACCGAGGGCGACTCTTCTCTGGCCTCGCAGACCGCCGCGATCCAGATGGCCCAGGCCGACCTGGCAACCGCCGACATGGTCCTGCAGGCCGCGCTGGAAACCAAGCGCCAGTCCGAGATCGAGGCCAACAAGCAGGTCCGCTACCTCACCGTCAGCGTGAAACCCGTGCCTTCGCAGGATCCCTCCTATCCCCGGTCCTTCGAGAACACGGTCCTTGCGTTCCTGATCTTCGCAGGTATCTACCTGATGATATCTCTGACCGCCTCCATCCTTCGCGAACAGGTCTCGTCGTAGAACATGAAACAGATCGACATCGCCGGCCTGCGCGTCGGCAACGACCGGCCCCTGACCCTGATCGCTGGCCCCTGCCAGCTTGAATCGGCCGATCACGCCCAGATGATCGCCGGCACCCTGCACGAGCTCTGCGCCGGGCTGGGGCTGCAATTCATCTTCAAGGGCAGCTTCGACAAGGCCAACCGCACCTCGCTCTCGGGCAAGCGCGGCCTCGGCCTGGACGAGGGGCTGGCCGTGCTGAAATCCGTGAAGGACACGCTCGGCATCCCCGTGCTCACCGATGTGCACCTGCCCGACCAATGCGCGCCGGTCGCGCAGGTGGCCGACGTGTTGCAGATCCCCGCCTTCCTCTGCCGGCAGACCGACCTGCTGCTCGCCGCCGGCGAAACCGGCGCGGCGATCAACGTGAAAAAGGGCCAGTTCCTCGCGCCGTGGGACATGCCCAATGTCGTGGCCAAGATCGAAAGCACCGGCAACACCCGCCTCCTGCTGACCGAGCGCGGCACCTCCTTCGGCTACAACACCCTCGTGGCCGACATGCGCGCCCTGCCGCAGATGGCCGCCACCGGCTACCCGGTGGTGATGGACGCCACCCATTCGGTGCAGCAGCCCGGCGGGCAGGGCGGCAGTTCCGGGGGGCAGCGCGAATTCGCCCCCGTCATGGCCCGCGCCGCGGTCAGCCTCGGGGTGGCCGCGGTCTTCATCGAAACCCACGAAGACCCCGACAACGCCCCCTCTGACGGCCCCAACATGATCCCGCTCGACCAGATGGCGGGCCACCTCGCCGTGCTCAAGCAGCTTGACGACGTGGCCAAGGCCAACCCGCTCACCCCCTGACCCACGCACGACAAAGGTAACCCGATGTCAAAACCCCTGCCCGTCTCGACGCCGAACACCTGGGAATTCCTGCGCGACGCGATGATCGCGCCCACCGGGTTCCGCGAATACGACGCGCGGTGGAAATACCCGGACGAGATCAACCTGCCCGGCATGACCGCGCTCGGCCTCGGGCTCGGCACGCAGATGCACCGCCGCGGCATCAAGCCCCAGATCGCCGTCGGCAACGACTACCGCGACTATTCGCTGGCGATCAAACAGGCGCTGATCATCGGCCTGATGCAGGCCGGCATCCGGGTGCGCGACATCGGCCCGGCGCTCAGCCCGATGGCCTATTTCGCGCAGTTCCACCTCGATGCGCCCGCCGTGGCGATGGTCACGGCCAGCCACAACCCCAACGGCTGGACCGGCGTCAAGATGGGCTTTGACCGTCCGCTCACCCACGGCCCCGACGAAATGGCCGAATTGCGCGACATCGTGCTGAACGGTCAGGGCGAACCGCGCGACGGCGGCTCTTATGAATTCGTCGATGGCGTGCGCGAGGCCTATCTCGACGACCTCGTGGGCGACTTCAGGATGTCGCGCAAGCTGCGCGTGGTCTGCGCCACCGGCAACGGCACGGCCTCGGCCTTCGCGCCCGAGCTTTTCGAGCGTATCGGCGTCGAGGTGGTGCCCAGCCACAACGAGCTGGATTACACCTTCCCCAACTACAACCCGAACCCCGAAGCGATGGAAATGCTGCACGACATGGCCGACACCGTGCGCGCCACCGGGGCCGACCTCGCGCTCGGCTTCGACGGTGACGGCGACCGCTGCGGCGTGGTCGATGACGAGGGCGAGGAAATCTTTGCCGACAAGGTCGGCGTCATCATGGCGCGCGACCTGTCGCGCCTCTATCCCGGCTCCACCTTCGTGGCCGACGTGAAATCCACCGGCCTTTTCGCCTCGGACCCCGAGTTGCGGAAAAACGGCGCCAAGGCCGATTACTGGAAAACCGGCCATAGCCACATGAAACGCCGGGTGAAGGAAATCGGCGCCCTCGCCGGGTTCGAGAAATCGGGCCACTACTTCCTGGCCGAACCCGTGGGCCGCGGCTACGATTGCGGGATGCGCGTGGCGGTCGAGATCTGCAAGCTGATGGACCGCAACCCCACCATGTCCATGTCCGATCTGCGCCGCGCCCTGCCGCACACATGGTCCACCCCCACCATGTCGCCTTACTGTCCCGATACCGAGAAATACGAGGTGCTCGACCGCATCGTGGCAAAACTCGCCGCCAAGGCCGAGGCGGGCGAGACATTCGCCGGCCGCCCGATCAAGGAGGTGGTCACCGTCAACGGCGCCCGCGTCATCCTCGACAACGGCTCCTGGGGGCTGGTGCGCGCCTCCTCGAACACCCCCAACCTTGTGGTGGTCTGCGAAAGCGGCGAAAGCGAGGACGAGATGCGCGCGATCTTCTCCGAGATCGACGCGGTGATCCGCACCGAACCCTCGGTCGGCGATTACGACCAGTCGATCTGATGATCTGACGCAGCTCGACCCTTCCGTCAGGGGCGCAAACGGCGGGTTTTGTACCAAACTTTCAGGGCACGGCCCCGGTTTGGTACGAAACCCGACCCTGAATCTGTCATTTCGTACGAAACCCGCGGCTGTCGATCAGGCCGCCAGCCCGCGTCCCTTCAACAGCGCCTCGACCCCCGGCATCCGCCCCCGGAACGCGGTATAAAGCGCCTCCGGGTCGGCCGATCCACCGCGCGAAAGAATGTTTGTTTCCAAGGACTTGGCCTGCTCCGCATCGAACGGCCCCGCGCCTTCCTCGAAGGCGGCAAAGGCATCGGCATCCATCACCTCGGACCACATGTAGCTGTAATACCCGCTGGAATACCCGTCGCCGGCAAACACATGCGCGAAATGCGGCGTCGCGTGACGCATGGCAATCGCCTTGGGCATCCCCATTTTTTTCAGCGTTTCCAATTGCTTGGCCATCGGATCATCCGGCGCATCCCCCTCGTGAAACGCCAGGTCCACCATGGCCGAGGCCACGTATTCCACCGTCTGGAACCCCTGGTCGAAATTCGCCGCCGCCAGCATTTTATCCAACAATTCCGGGGGCATAGACTCCCCGGTCCGATAATGCCGCGCGTACTTTTCCAGCACCTCCGGCACTTCCAGCCAATGTTCATACAGCTGGCTTGGCAGCTCGACAAAGTCCCGCGCCACGGAAGTCCCTGAAATACTTTCATAATTCACGTCCGACAGCAGGTGGTGCAGCGCATGTCCGAACTCGTGAAACAGCGTCCGCGCCTCGTCATAGGACAACAGCGCCGGCGCCCCCTTGGCAAAGTTGCACACGTTCACCACCACCGGCCCCTGCACCTTCGGCCGCTTCGCCTGCCCCCGCATGGCCGAGCACCACGCCCCCGATCTCTTGGAGGCGCGCGCGAAATAATCTCCAATGAAAACAGCGATATGCTTGCCGTTCCGCGTGACCTCCCAGGCCCGGCAATCCGGGTGATAGAGCGGTATGTCCAGCCGTTCGAACTCCAACCCGAACAGCCGGTGCGCCACCCCGAAGGCCGCGTCGATCATGTTGTCCAGCGACAGGTACGGCTTCAACGCCGCCTCATCCAGATCATGATCCGCCTGCCGCCGCTTCTCGGCATAGTAGCGCCAATCCCAGGGCTGCAATTCTCCATTGATTCCATCGGCTTGCATCATTTCGGTCAGCAGTGCGGCATCCCGCTCCGCCTGCGCCCGCGCCGGCTCCCACACCTGCCAAAGCAACTCTTTCACCCGCTCCGGCGTCTTGGCCATCTCGGTTTCAAGCTTGTAGGCGGCAAAGCTGTCATACCCCAGGATTTGCGCCCGCTCCTGCCGCAACCGCAATATCTCGGCCGCAATCGCACGATTGTCGGTCTCGCCACCCATCGCCCCCCGCGCCGTCCAGGCGCGGAACGCCTTTTCCCGCAGGTCGCGCCGGGGCGAGAATTGCAGGAACGGCACCACCAGCGACCGCGACAAGGTGATGACGGGCCGGTCGCGCCCCTGCTCCCGGCCGGCATCCCACGCCGCCGAAACCAGGAAATCGGGAAGGTTTTCAAGGGCTTGATCATCCAGATCCATGACCCAACCCGCCTCGTCGGCCAGCAGGTTCTGGGTGAACCGCGTGCCCAGCTCGGCCAGCCGCGACATGATCTCTCGCATCCGGGCATCCTCGGCCCCCTCCAGCGCCGCGCCCGCCCGCACGAAGCGGCGATGCGTCAACATCAGAAGCCGCGCCTCTTCCTCGCTCAGGTCAAGCGTATCCCGCGCCTCCCACAGCGCCCGCACCCGCGCGAAAAGCTGTTTGTTTCCCGTTACGTCCGAGGAAAACGCGGCCAGCTTCGGGCCGAACTCCCGCTGCAATTCCTGCCGCCGCGCGTTGCTGTCCGCCCCGGCGACCGAGAAGAACACCGACAGCACCTTGTCCAAGGCCTCGCCGCTGGCCTCCAGCGCCTCTATCGTGTTGGCAAAGCTGGGTTTTTCCGGGTTCCCGGCAATCGCCGCAACCTCCTGCCCTGCCTCATCCAGCGCCGCGTCAAAGGCCGGCGCAAAATGCGCGTCCTCGATCCGGTCGAACGGCGCGATCGCAAAAGGCGTATCCCATTCGGCCAGCAAGGGGTTGCTCATGACGCGGCTCCATTTTTCCTTGATGTCCCGCAAACAGGGCAATCATCCCGACGCGCAAGGGCGAATTTCCGTGTCTCCCCCCAAAGCGCATCGTAGATCAGCATCTCCCCCAGCAGGGGCTGACCGGCCCGGGCCACCAGCTTCACCGCCTCCACGGCCATCATCGACCCCACCACACCCGGCAGCGGCCCCACGACCCCCGCCTCGGCGCAAGAGGGCGCCAGCCCCGGCGCCGGCCGCTCGGGGAAGACGCATTGGTAACACGGCGCGCCTTGCGCGGGATCGAACACGCTCAACTGGCCCTCCCATTGGGAAAGCGCCCCGGAAATCAAGGGCTTACCCTGCGCCACCGCCGCCGCGTTCGCTATGTAGCGCGTGTCGAAATTGTCCGTCCCGTCCAGGATCACGTCATACTCCGCGAAGAGCTCGCCCGCGATCTCCTCGCTCAGACGCCGCTGGTAGGGGCGCACCACGACATTGGGGTTCTGCGCCTGCATCGCGGCCATCGCGGATCGCACCTTGGGCAGCCCGATATCGGCATCCCGGTGGATCACCTGCCGCTGCAGGTTCGAGTTATCGACCACGTCATCGTCGATCACCCCGATCGTGCCCACGCCCGCCGCCGCCAGGTACATGAGCGCAGGCGATCCCAGCCCACCGGCGCCGATCACCAACACCTTCGCCTCCTTCAGCGCCTTCTGCCCCGGCCCGCCGATCTCGCGCAGCACGATGTGCCGGGCATAGCGCTCCAACTCGGCTTCCGAAAAAAGCCCCTTCTTTTCAGGAACATGTTGCGCATCGGCCCGGCGGCGCAAGCGCCCCAGTCCCGCGCGATAGACCAGGGCGATCGCCACGAACCCGCCGATCAGCAGCCACAGGGCCGGGCTTTCCCCGGTCGCCATCCTGAGCGGATGCCCATCCGGCAGGATCAGGTGCAGCACCACAACCCCGGCCCAGAGAATCGCGATCATCCGCCACCGCAGTGCGCGCGGCGCGCCCAGCATCGCGCCCACGCCCCAAAGCACGGCCGCCATGACAAAAACCAGAACCATCAGCTTCGCCCCGTCGATCCGAATCCGCCGGCGCCGCGGGCGGTCGCCTCAAGATCCTCGGCCAGCGCGAACCGCGCCTGCACCACCGGCGCCACGATCATCTGGGCAATGCGCATCCCATGCTCCACATGGAACGCCTCGCCCCCGGCATTCAACACGATCACGCCAAGCGGCCCACGGTAATCGCTGTCGATCGTGCCGGGGCTGTTGGGCAAGGTGATCCCGTGCTTCAGCGCCAGCCCCGACCGGGGCCGCACCTGCACCTCATACCCCTCGGGGATCGCCAGCCGCAATCCCGTCGGCACGAGCGCACGCTCCCCTGGGGCCAGCGTCACGCCCCCGCGCCCGGCAGGCAGAAAATTGGCGCGCAGATCCGCCCCCGCGGCGCCCGCGCTCTCATAGGCCGGCAGGCCTAGCGACCGGTCCGCGCCCTCGTCCCAGACGAATGTGATAAGGACCATGCCCGCCCCTTCTTCTTGGCAAAAATACCCCGATCCTCAGGTCAGCGCCTTGGCGATCCGCTCGGCCAGCCGGGTGGCCACCTCGGCTTTCGCCATGCGCGGCCAGTCCTCGGCCCCATCGGCGGTGATCAATGTAACGTCGTTTTCGGTCCCGCCCATGATTTCGGTCGCGTGGCTGACATCGTTCGCCACGATCCAGTCACAGCCCTTGCGCGCCCGCTTGGCGGTTGCGTTCTCGACCACGTCATCGGTTTCGGCGGCGAAGCCGACGACCAGGCCGGGCCGCCCGCTCCTTGCCCCGCTGATCGTGGCCAGGATGTCGGGATTCTCGGCGAATGACAGCTTGGGCAGGCCGCCCTTGGTCTTTTTCAACTTGCGCTCGGCCGCGCCCTCGACGCGCCAATCGGCCACCGCCGCGGCGAATACCGCCGCATCCACGGGCAATGCGGCCTGCGCGGCCTCAAGCATCTCCTGCGCCGTCTCCACCCGCACGACCTGCACGCCTTCGGGGGGCGGCACATCCGCCGGGCCGGTGACGAACACCACCTCGGCCCCAAGCGCGGCCAAGGCCCTTGCCAGCGCCGTCCCCTGCGCACCCGAGGACCGGTTGGCGATATAGCGCACCGGGTCGATGGGCTCATGCGTCGGCCCCGAGGTCACCAGAACGCGCTTGCCCTGCAAGGGCCCGGCGCTCACGTCGCGCTCCACCGCCGCCACGATCTCCAACGGCTCGGCCATGCGGCCTGGCCCGAACTCGCCACACGCCATGTCGCCCTCGTCCGGCCCGACGAAGCCAATGCCATCGGCCCTGAGCGTCGCGATATTGCGCTGCGTCGCGGGGTGCTGCCACATTCGCACGTTCATCGCCGGCGCGATCAGAACCGGCGTGTCCGTGGCCAGAAGCAGGGTCGAGGCCAGGTCATCCGCCTGCCCGCCTGCCATCTTGGCCATCAGATCGGCGGTGGCCGGCGCCACGACGATAAGATCGGCGCTCCGGCTCAGTTCGATATGGCCCATCTCGGCCTCGTCGGTCAGATCGAAGAGATCGGAAAAGACCTTGCGACCGGCCAGCGCCGACACCGACAGCGGCGTGACGAACTGCGCCCCCGCACGGGTCAGAACCGGCGTAACCTCGGCGCCACGCTCGCGAAGGCGGCGGATCAGGTCCAACGCCTTGTAGGCCGCGATTCCGCCGCCGATAATGAGTAGAATGCGCTTGGATGCCAGCATCGGCCGATCCCCGTCAAAACCGTGCCGACCCTAGGGCCTGCCCCTCTGACTGACAAGGGCGCACACGCGCGCCCGGGATCACTTCGCGAAGGCCGCGCAGGGATCGTCCCGTTCCACCGCCGGGGCCGAGATGACCTCGTCGAACCCACCCTCCAGCGGCGCGTCATCCTCGGTCTGGCCGATCACATGCACGTCGAGACCCGGTGCCGCGCGGGCAAGATAGGCGGGCACGCCCCAATCCTTGCGGGCATGGCCGTTGCCAGTGATGACGGCCACCGGCCCCCCGCCCGTGTCGTCCATCGCCGCGACAACGGCACGGGCAAGTTCGGCATCGCGCAGCCGCTGAATTTGCACCATCCCCGGCAGCATCTCTTCGGGCAGCGCATCGCAATGCGCCTCCAGTTGCAAGGCTTCGCGCCGCTGCTGCTCGTCCTGCGGCAAAGGCTCGGTCAGCCCGTACTTGACGGCATCACCCGAAAACGCCTCGGCGATACCGGTTTCAAAGGCTGCCCGCGCCGCCTCCCGCGGCACCTGCGCCCCGTAGATGGCGGCCTCGGGCGCGGCGGTGAAAATCGGATGATACATCGCGAAATCCGGCCAACCGGAGCTTGCCCAGTCAAGCGCCTCGGCCAGCTCTGCCTGATCGTCGCGGTTGGCGGGCGTCACGGCCCCGGCCTGCGCCGGCGTCAGCATCTCGAACACGATGGCCGAGGGTGCGAATTCCGCCACCATGTCGGCCTGCACGCGGTGGTGCGCCGGGTTGTCATGGACCTCGCCCAAGATAAGGACATCCTGCGCCGCCGCGCCCGACGCGAGCCACACCAAAAAGAAGGCCGGGAAAAGCTGTCTCATACCAGCAGGTTGTGCACCTCGGTGCCGTGCCGTTCAAGATGCTTGCGCATCTTCTGGAAAGCAGCCGCTTCCAACTGCCGCACCCGCTCCTTCGACAGGTTCAGCTCCTCGCCAAGGCTTTCCAGCGTGCGGGGCGCATCGCGCAGCTTGCGTTCACGCACGATGAACCGCTCCCGGTCATTCAGCGTGCCCATTGCGTCGCCCAGCCAGTCACGCAGCGCCGACAGGTCGTGATCCTGCTCCACCAACTCGTCACCGCGGGGGCCTTCATCCTCGATCGTGTCGATCCATTCGCGCCCCTCGTCCTCGACCGACTGGGTGGCGTTCAGCGAAAAATCGGTGCCCGAAAGCCGCCCCTCCATCATCTCGACATCGCGCAGCGGCACGCCCACCTCGTGCGCGATCATCTCGCGCAACTGATGGCCGTCCAATTCCTCGCCCTTGGCCATCGCCTCGCGCTCGATCCGCGCCTGGACGCGGCGCATGTTGAAAAACAGCGATTTCTGCGACGAGGTCGATCCCGTCCGCACCATCGACCAGTTGCGCATCACGTAATCCTGGATCGACGCCTTGATCCACCACACAGCATAGGTCGAAAATCGCACCCCACGATCCGGGTCGAACTTGTCGGCGGCCTTCATCAGGCCCAGGCCCGCCTCCTGGATCAGATCGTTCATCGGCGCGCCGTAGCGTTTGAACTTCGCCGCCATCGAGATCGCCAGCCGCATATAAGCATTGATCAGGCGATGCAGCGCCGCTTCGTCGCGCTCATCGCGCCAGGCATAGGCAAGCTTCAACTCGGTTTCGGCGTCCAGCAACTCCGCAGACATCGCCTTGCGCGACATGCTGCTGCTTTGTGGTGCGTCCAGTGCCATTATGGCCTCCCTGACCTGTCGGTCTATGTGGTTGTTCCTTTTGCCTTCATGCATCCGGTGCTACGCAGGCAATCTCGAAGCGGATCAAAAACGGGGCGAAAAATCATGCTTCCTGGGCTTACCCTCATTCTGGGCGGCGCCGCGTCCGGCAAATCCGCCTTCGCCGAATCCCTCGTCGCGGGCACGGGGCGCAGGCCCGTCTATCTGGCCACCGCGCAAGCGCATGATGACGAGATGCGCATCAAGATCGACCGGCACAAGGACCGGCGCGGAAACGGCTGGCACACGGTCGAGGCGCCGCTCGATCCGGGCCGCGCTCTGGCCGCGATGGGCGGCGATCAGGCGGTGCTCGTGGATTGCGCGACCATGTGGCTCAGCAACCAGATGCTGGCCGAAAACGACCTGCCGCAGGCCGAGGCCGAGCTTATGGCCGGGCTCGCGCTCTGCCCCGCCCCGGTGGTGATCGTCTCGAACGAGGTCGGCCTCTCCGTCGTGCCCGAAAACGCGCTGGCCCGCCGCTTCCGGCAGGCACAGGGCGAGTTGAACCAGAAACTGGCCGCCAAGGCCGGGCTGGTGGTCAATGTGATGGCCGGCCTGCCCCTGGCGCTCAAGGGCGAACTGCCATGACCCGCCTGTTCTGGGTCCGGCACGGCCCCACCCACGCGAAAACCATGGTCGGCTGGTCCGACCTGCCCGCCGATCTCAGCGATACCGACAGGCTCGCGCGGCTGGCCCGGCACCTGCCCTCCGAGGCGCTCGTCGTCTCCTCCGACCTCTGCCGCGCCACCGCCACGGCCGACGCCATCGCCGGGCCGCGGCGGCGCCTTCCGCATGACCCGGACCTGCGCGAAATCAATTTCGGCGACTGGGAACTTCAGGGCTTCGACACCGCCCAGGACCAAGACGCCTTGCGCGCCTTCTGGGACCAGCCGGGCGACATCCGCGCGCCGGGCGGCGAAAGCTGGAACGACATCACCGCCCGCGTGAACCGCGCCGTCGCGCGCCTCGTGGCCGACCACCCCGGCCAAAACATCATCGTGGTGGCGCATTTCGGCGCGATCCTGACCCAGGTGCAACGCGCCCTCGGCATCACCGCCTTCGAAAGCTTCGCCCACCGGATCGACAACCTCTCCGTCACCGAACTGCACTGGCAACCCGGCCGCTGGCACGCCCACCGCATCAACCACCTGCCCTGACCCGGCCCTTCTTCTGTTCCCAAATATCCCGGGGGAGTCGCGCCCCCTCGGGGGCGCGGCGGGGGCAGAGCCCCCATCGCCCGACCCGGCGTTAATCCTTCCGTAACCATCGCCGCGCTATCGGTTAACCCTTGTTAAGGTAAGGAACACCGCCATGGTCGCGCGCGCCTACACGGTCGCCTTCGAAGGGGTCGAGGCAAAACAGGTCGAGGTGCAATGCGCCGTCTCGCCCGGCGTGCCGGCCTTCTCGCTTGTCGGCCTGCCCGACAAGGCCGTGTCCGAGGCGCGCGACCGCGTGCGCACCGCGCTCTCCTCAATGGCGATCGCCTTGCCCTCCAAGCGGATCACCATCAACCTCTCGCCCGCCGACATGCCCAAGGAAGGCAGCCATTTCGACCTGCCGATCGCGCTGGCCCTGCTGGCCGCGCTCGAGATCATTCCCGCCGACGCGGTCGAGGGGACCTGCTCGCTTGGCGAACTGTCGCTGGACGGCTCGCTCGTGCCAGTGATCGGTGCCCTGCCCGCCGCGATGGCCGCGGCCGAGGAAGACCGCACGCTGCTCTGCCCCAAGGGCTCGGGCGCCGAGGCCGCCTGGGTCGGCGCCGCGCAGGTGATCGGTGCCGCCAGCCTCGCGGATGTCGTGCGCCACTATACCGGCCAGTCGCCCCTGCCCCCGGCCGAGCCGGGCGAGGTGCTGGCCGACCGCTCGGGCCGCGACCTGCGCGATGTCAAGGGACAGGAACGCGCCAAGCGCGCGCTCGAGGTCGCGGCCGCCGGGCGCCATCACCTGATGATGGTGGGCACGCCCGGCTCGGGAAAGTCGATGCTGGCCGCGCGCCTGCCGGGCATCCTGCCGCCATTGACCGCGGCCGAGGCGCTGGAAACCTCGATGATCCATTCGCTGTCCGGGCTGCTGGACGAGGGCGGCATCAGCCGCAGCCGCCCGTTCCGCGAACCGCACCACACCGCCTCGATGGCCGCCATCGTCGGTGGCGGGCGGCGCGCCTCGCCGGGTGAAATCAGCCTCGCGCATAACGGCGTGCTCTTCATGGACGAATTCCCCGAGTTTCCGCGCACCGTGCTCGAAACCCTGCGCCAGCCGATCGAGACCGGCGAGGTCATGGTCGCCCGCGCCAATGCGCATGTGAAATACCCCTGCCGCTTCATGCTGGTCGCGGCAGCGAACCCCTGCAAATGCGGCTACCTCTCGGACCCCGCACGCGCCTGCACCCGCGCCCCCGTCTGCGGTGAGGACTACATGGGCCGCATCTCGGGCCCGCTGATGGACCGCTTCGATCTGCGCATCGAGGTGCCGCCCGTCGCCTTCACCGATCTCGACCTGCCCGCCTCGGGCGACGGCTCCGCCACGGTCGCCGCGCGGGTGGCCGACGCCCGCGCGGCTCAGGCCGAGCGGTTCCGGGATCATCCGGCCATTCACCTCAACGCCGATGCCGAAGGGGAAATCCTGGAGAAAACCGCGGCCCCGGACGCGGCGGGCCGCGACCTCATCACCCGCGCGGCCGAGAAATTCGGCCTATCCGCGCGGGGCTATCACCGTGTCTTGCGCGTGGCGCGCACCATTGCCGATCTCGACGGCTCCACCGCCGTGCACCGCCCGCACGTGGCCGAAGCGGTCAGCTATCGCCTTGCGGGCGCGTCCGCGCCGTGATCCAGCCTGCCAGATCGTCCAGCGTGCGGCCGGCTTCCGGCAGAAGCGGGCCAAAGATCGGCCAGACATGCGGCAGATCGTGTTCGATCCTTTCGGTCACCTCCACCCCCTCGGCACGCAGCTTGTCGGCCATGCGCCGCGTGTCATCCAGCAGGATTTCGGTATCCCCCGCCGCCAGCCATACCCGTGGCGCGCCGCGGAACCCTCCGAACAGGGGCGAGGCGCGCGGATCGCGCGGGCTGGCGCCCTGCAGGTAAAGCGCGGCCAATTCCCGGGCCCGCGCCGCCGGCAGCATGGCATCGGCCTTGCGGTTGTCCGCGAAACTGGTGCCGGAAAAACTCATGTCCGTGAGCGGCGAAAAGCAGAAAACGCCAAGCGGAGGGCGCAGCCCGTGTTTCAGGATTTCCCCCAGCAGGGCCAGCGCCAGCCCACCGCCCGCGCTATCGCCCCCCAGGATCAGGCGCCGTTCGCCCGACAGCTCGATGTAAGCGGCCAAGGCATCCTCCAGCGCGGCGGGAAAGGGATGCTCGGGCGCCAGCCGGTAATCCGGCAGGCAGACGGGCCATCCCGTGCGCGCCGAGATCCGCGCCGCCAGCCCCCGATGCGTCCGGGGCGAACCCATCACGTAGCCGCCGCCGTGCAGATACAGGATTGCCGGGCCGTCCTGCGCCGCCCTGTCCTGCGCCACCCCCGGCCCGAGCGCCCATGTCACCGGAACGCCATCCAGCACCTCGCGGCTGAACGCGCTTTTGCGCGGCGGCCGCAACCACAGCCGCGCCTTGCGCTCGAACTGGCCGCGCAGCAACTCCGGGTTCTCGACCCGCGCCAGGTACCGTTTCTCGAACGCGCGCAGCGTCAGGTTCAACAGGCGGCGCCGCAGGCTCACGCGCGCTTGCCCTCGATCGCCTCCCAGATCCTCCCGGCCACGTTGATCCCGTCGAAGCGTTCAAGCTCCTGGATGCCGGTGGGCGAGGTCACGTTGATTTCGGTCAGGTAGTCGCCGATCACGTCGATGCCCACGAAAACCTGCCCCTTCTCGCGCAGGCGCGGGCCGATCGTGGCGCAGATCTCGCGGTCCCGGTCGTTCAGCGCAATCTTCTCGGGCCGCCCGCCGACATGCATGTTCGACCGCGTCTCGCCCTGCGCCGGAACGCGGTTGATCGCGCCCACCGGCTCGCCATCCACCAGGATCACGCGCTTGTCGCCCGTCTTGATCTCGGGCAGGTATTTCTGGACGATCAGCGGCTCGCGGCTGAAGCCGGTGAACAGCTCGTGCAACGAGCTGAGATTGCGGTCGGATTCGGCCAGGTGGAACACGCCCGCCCCGCCATTGCCGTAAAGCGGCTTCAGGATCACGTCGCCATGACGGTCCTTGAACTCGCGGATCGTGCCCAGGTCGCGCGCGATCGCCGTCGGCGGCATCAGCTCGGGGAAATCCAGCACCAACAGCTTTTCCGGGAAATTCCGCACCCAGAACGGGTCGTTCACCACCAGCGTGCCGGGCATCACGCGCTGCAACAGGTGCGTGGTGGTGATGTAATGCATGTCGAACGGCGGATCCTGCCGCAGCCAGACCACGTCGAACTCCGACAGATCGACCGCGCGCCGCGCGCCCAGGGTGAAATGATCCCCCTCGAGGCGCCGCACCTCCAGCGACTGTCCCCGCGCGATCACCCGCCCCTCGACATAGGCCAGGTCATCCGGCAGGTAGTAGAACAGCTCATGCCCGCGTGCCTGCGCCTCCTCGGCCAGGCGAAAAGTGCTGTCGGCATTGATGTCGATCGGCGCGATCGGGTCCATCTGAAAGGCGATTTTCATGGCGCTCCCCCGGCGTGGTTCAACCCACCCTACATGAGCCAAGCCGCAGCCAAGCGCAAATCAGAAATGGCCAAAGGCGTTCTCGATGATCTGCGGCTGGCCCGATCCGTCCACCACCGCCAGGTCGAACCGGACCAGCGCCAACTGGCCTTCGGGCACATGCGCCAGATACTCGGACGCGGCCCGGTGGATGCGCCGCATCTGCGCGGGCCGCAGCCTTGCGATCGCCTCATCGGCCGTGCGCGCCGCCTTCACCTCGCAGAAGACGATCTCGGCGCCGTCGCGCAGGATCAGGTCGATTTCACCGCTCTTGCCCCGCCAGCGGGTCTCCAGCAGGTCGGCGCCGCGCCGGTCATAGCAGGTGGCCACCGCCCGCTCCGCCGCAACGCCGGCCTGCCATGCCCGCCGCCCGCGATCGCGCGGCGCCGCACCCGGACCGGCACCTCCGGCCGGGCCATGATCCAGTCCCGTCCGCGCCGCTGCATAGTCGAAAAGATCCATCGTCATTCGCCATCTCCGCCGCGCGCCTTGTCCAGGTCCAAAGCGCGTTGATACACCTGCCGCCGCTTCAGCCCCAGTTCCGCCGACACCCGGTCCGCCGCATCGCGCACCGATGCCTCCTTCAATGCCTCGGTCAGCCTCGAATCTAAATCCGATTCGCGAATTTTCGGTAAACGCCCTCGATCCACCAGCACCACGATTTCGCCCTTCAACGCGCGCTCGGCGCACAGATCGGCCAGCTCGTCCAGCGATCCGCGCAGCACCTCCTCGAATTTCTTGGTCAATTCCCGGCACACCGCCGCCTGCCGCTCCGGCCCCAGAACCTCCGCCGCATCGCGCAGCATCGCGGCCACGCGCTTGGGCGATTCGTAGAACACAAGCGTGCCGGGCACCGTCTCCAGCGCCCGAAGCGCGGTTTTCCGCTTGCCCGCGGCATTGGGCAGGAAGCCCGCGAAAAAGAACTGGTCGGTGGGCAGGCCCGACACGGTCAGCGCCGCGATCACCGCCGACGGCCCCGGCGCCGAGGACAGCGGATGCCCCTCGGCCACCGCCGCCCGCGCCAGGTCGTAACCCGGATCGGCCACCATCGGCGTGCCCGCCTCCGAGGCATAGACCACCGACCGCCCCTCCTCGAGCGCCCGCATGAGCCGCGGGCGCGCCTTCGCGCCGTTGTGATCGTGATAGGCCACCAGCGGCCGATCCCCCAGGGCAATGCCGTGAATGTCCATCAGCTTGCGCAGGCTGCGCGTGTCCTCGGCGGCGATCACTTCGGCCGCGGCGAGGATGTCGAGCGTGCGCAGCGTGATGTCGCGCGCCGTGCCGATCGGCGTCGCCACAAGGTAAAGGCCCGGCGCCAGGGCCTGCTGTTTCGGATTCACCACTGGACCCGCCCCACATGACGTTTATTATCGGCCCGTATACCGCAACGGGGACCGCCCCGCCGCAATCAGGGAGTGTTCGTGTCCATGTTCGCCGTTTTCTCCACCACCCGCAAGGTGGCCGCGCGCCTCACGGCGCTCCTGGCCGTGCTGTGGCTGGCCGCCTGCCAGCCCGTCACCACCACTCCCGGAGGCGGCGGCGCCCCGGTCAACCCGTCCGAGCCGGTGCCCGTCGCGCTTCTGCTGCCGCATGGCTCGGACGTGCCGCAGGAACGCAAGCTCGCCCAGGATCTCGAGAACGCGGCCCGCCTCGCGGCCTCGGACCTCAACGGCGTGCAGATCGACCTGCGCGTCTATGGCACCGCCGGACAGGCCGCGCAGGCGCGGACAGCGGCGCTGAACGCCGTGGCCGACGGGGCCAGCATCATCATCGGCCCGCTGCACGCGGAATCGGCCAATGCCGCCGCCGTGGCGGTGGCCGACAGGGGCGTGAACGTGCTCACCTTCTCGAACAACCCCACGATTGCCGGGGGCAACCTGTTCGTGCTGGGCCAGACCTTCAACGACATCGCCGACCGGCTGGTGGGCTTCGCCACCGAGCAGGGCACGACCCGCATCATGACGGTCTATTCCGACAACCTGGCCGGCCGCCTCGGGCGGCAGGCCATCGATCAGGCCATCGCGCGCCACGGCGCCACGGCGGCGGGCAGCGTCGGCTATGAATTCTCGCAGCAGGGCGTCGTTTCGGTGGTGCCGCAGATCCGCTCGGCGGCCAACGCGAACGGGGCCGAGGCGATCTTCCTGACCGCCAACACCGCGGGCGCGCTGCCGCTCTTCTCGCAGATGCTGCCCGAGGCCGGCCTCAGCCCCGAGGACATCCAGTATATCGGCCTCAGCCGCTGGGACACGCCGCCGCAGACGCTCGAGCTGCCGGGGGTCCAGGGCGGCTGGTTCGCCCTGCCCGATCCGCAGCGCACCGCGCAATTCCGCAGCCGGTTCGAATCCGCCTACGGCGCGCGCCCGCACGCGCTGGCCGGGCTGGCCTATGACGGCATCGCCGCCGTCGGCGCCCTGGCCAGGACCGGCCGCCGCGATGCGCTGTCGCGCGGGTCGCTGACCCAACGGGCCGGGTTCCAGGGCGTGAACGGCGTGTTCCGCTTCCTGCCCGACGGCACGAACGAGCGCGGCCTCGCCGTGGCGACGATCCGCGAGAACCAGGTCGTGGTGATCGACCCGGCGCCGCGCGGTTTCGGGGGCGCCGGCCTCTGATCCGGCCCGAAAGGACGCCATGAAAGACGCGATTTCCAGCCCGGACGACCTGATCCGCCCGGCCGTGGACATCTTCGACACCGACGCGGTCGAGGCCGCCCTTGCCGAGTCGATTGCCGAGGCCGGAACCGACACCACGGCGATCCGCCACGCGACCGTCGCCGTGCTCAAGGATGCCATGACGCGCGGCCGCAAGGCCATCGCGCAGGGCTTTGCCGACCGTCCCTTCGCGGCCCGCCCCACCGTGCACGCCTATAGCTGGCTGACCGATTGCATCATTCTCACTGCGCTGGACGTGGCGCTGCGCCACATGCACCCGCTGGCCAGTCCCACCGAATCCGAGCGCATCACCGTCTTTGCCGTCGGCGGCTACGGCCGGGGCGAGATGGCCCCGCAATCCGATGTCGATCTGCTGTTCCTGACGCCCTACAAGATCACCCCCTGGGCCGAGAGCGTCATCGAGTCGATGCTCTACATGCTATGGGATCTCAAGCTCAAGGTCGGCCACGCCAGCCGCACGATCCGCGACTGCCTGCGGCTGGGGGGCGAGGATTTCACGATCCGCACCGCGCTGCTGGAACACCGCTACCTGGCCGGGGACAGGCAACTGGCCGACCATTTCAAGAAACGGCTCTGGCACGAGCTGTTCGAGGGCTCCGAGCGGGATTTCATCGAGGCGAAGCTCGAAGAGCGCGACGCGCGCCACGAGAAGCAGGGCAACCAGCGATACATGGTCGAGCCCAACGTGAAAGAGGGCAAGGGCGGTCTGCGCGACCTGCAATCGCTGTTCTGGATCGCCAAGTATCTGCACCGCGTGGACAGCGCCGCCGAACTGGTCGATGTCGGCATGTTCACCGAGGATGAATTCGAAACCTTCGCCCAGGCCGAGAATTTCCTCTGGGCCGTGCGCAGCCACATTCACCTGATCACCAACCGCGCCACCGACCAGCTCACCTTCGATCTTCAGGTCGAGGTGGCCGAGCGCATGGGATACACCGACACAGCCGGGCGCCGCGCGGTCGAGGTGTTCATGCAGGACTATTTCCGCCACGCCACGCAGGTCGGCGACCTCACGCGGATCTTCCTGACCAAGCTGGAGGCCGCGCATGTCAAGTCCGAGCCGCTCCTGCAACGCATCTTCCGCCGCAAGCGCAAGCTCAAGGACGGCTACGAAGAGGTGCACGGGCGGCTGGCCATCGCCGACGACACGGCCTTCCTGGCCGATCCGCTGAACATCCTGCGGCTCTTCGAGGAAGGGTTGCGCACCGGGCTGCTGATCCATCCCGACGCGATGCGCCTCGTCGCCGCCAATATCGACCTGATCGACGAGGAGTTCCGCAACGATCCCAAGGCGCGCAAGCTGTTCCTCGACCTGCTGCTCAAGCACGGCAATCCCGAACGCGCCCTGCGCCGCATGAACGAGCTGGGGGTTCTCGCGGCCTTCATCCCCGAATTCGAGCCCATCGTCGCGCTGATGCAGTTCAACATGTATCACAGCTACACGGTGGACGAGCACACCATCCAGTGCATCTCGCACCTCGCCCAGATCGAACGCGGCGAGCTGATCGAGGATCTGCCGCTCTCTTCCTCGATCCTCGAAGAGGGCGTGAACCGCAAGGTGCTCTATGTCGCGCTGCTGCTGCATGACATCGGCAAGGGCCGGGACGAGGATCACTCGATCGTCGGCGCCCGCATCGCCCGCCGGGTCGCGCCGCGCCTGGGCCTCAAGCCGAAAGAAGTGGACACCGTCGAATGGCTGGTGCGTTACCACCTGCTGATGTCCGACATGGCGCAGAAACGCGACATCGCCGATCCGCGCACCGTGCGCGACTTCGCCAAGGCGGTGCAGACCAAGGAGAGGCTGGACCTGCTCTGTGTGCTGACGGTCTGCGACATCCGCGGCGTCGGGCCGAACACCTGGAACAACTGGAAAGCCTCGCTGCTGCGCGCGCTCTACCGGCAGACGCGGCGCGCGATGGAAGGCGGGCTCGAGGATCTCAACCGCGAACAGCGCGGCTCGGACGCCAAGCGCAACCTGCGCGCCGCGCTGGCCGACTGGCCCGCCAAGGCGCTCAAGCGCGAGACCGCGCGCCATTACCCGCCCTACTGGCAGGGGCTGCACGTCACCGCCCATGTCGTCTTTGCCCGGCTGCTGCGCGATCTCGAGGCCGACGAGGTGGCCATCGACCTGGCCATCGACGAGGACCGCGACGCCACCCGCGCCTGTTTCGCGCTGGCCGATCATCCGGGCATCTTCTCGCGGCTCGCGGGCGCGCTGGCGCTGGTGGGCGCCAACGTGGTGGACGCGCGCACCTATACCTCCAAGGACGGCTTTGCCACCGCCGTGTTCTGGATCCAGGATTCCGACGGCAGCCCCTACGAGGCCGAACGCCTGCCGCGCCTGCGCGACATGATCCACAAGACGCTTAAGGGCGAGGTCGTCGCGACCGAGGCGATCAAGTCGCGCGACAAGATCAAGAAACGCGAACGCGCCTTCAAGGTGCCCACCCATATCACCTTCGACAACGAAGGCTCGGAAATCTACACGATCATCGAGGTGGACACCCGCGACCGGCCCGGCCTGCTCTATGATCTGACGCGGACGCTGGCCAACAACAACGTCTATATCAACTCCGCCGTGATCGCGACCTACGGCGAACAGGTGGTCGATACCTTCTACGTCAAGGACATGTTCGGCCTGAAATTCCACTCCGAGGCCAAGCAGAAGGCGCTGGAAAAGAAACTGCGCAGCGCCATCGCCGAAGGGGTCGAGCGCGCCACCGCCTGAGGCGTGCCTACCCCACCGCCCGCGTGGTGCCGCGCACGATCACGTCCAGGTCACAGCGATAGCGGAACACCGCCTCCTGCTCGCCGACGATCGCCTCGGTCAGCCGCTGCCCGGCGATCCGCCCGATATCTTCGGCCGGGATGCGCACGGTGGTCAGGCCCGGTTCCATGTCGGGCGAGCCCTTGAAATCCCCGATTCCGATCACCGACACGTCCCCCGGCACCGACAGCCCCGCCGCCTGCACGCCAAAGACAGCGCCCTGCGCGATCACGTCATTGCCGCACAGGAAGGCCGTCGGCCCCGGCCCCGCCGTCAGCACCTCGCGCACCGCCTGCTTGGCCAGCGTGATGCTGTAGGGCGACTCGCGCCGCCACGCGTCGCGCAGGGCCACCCCCCGCGCCGCCATTTCCCCGGTCGCACCGCGCAGCCGCTGGCGGGCGCGATCATTGCCCTCGATGCGGGGAAAGATCAGCCCGATATCGCGATGCCCCGCCTCCAGCAGGTGCCGCGCCGCCAGCCGCCCGGCCTCGTGATTGTCGGCGCCCACACAGGCCATGTCGGCATCGTCCGAATAGCTCCAGATCGCGATGCAGGGCGTGTCCTGCCGCCGCAACAGGCGCATCGTGGCGTCGGAATGTTCCAGCCCCACCAGCGCGATCCCGTCCACCCGGTGTTCCATCAGCTTGCGGATCATCTCGTATTCGCGCTCCAGCGCATAGCCATGCGACGCGATCAGCAGGGTAAAGCCCGCCGCGTCGATCGCGTCCGAGAAGGACTGGATCACCTCGGCGAAGATCGCGTGATTGATCGTCGGCACGATCAGCCCGATCGTGGCATTGCGCCGCCCGTGGATCGCCTGCGCGGCCCGGTTGCGGATATACCCCAGCCGCTCA
>JAASSQ010000189.1 GCA_021767845.1 Roseovarius sp.
AGATCGAGGACGAGGCCCTGCGCAACGAGATCGTGAGCCGGCTGGAATGCTGGCTGGAGCGCCGGCGCGGCTGATGCCCGTCACCTCGGATATCGCGGCCACCTACCGGGGGCCGCGCACGGTCATGCGCCGATTGCTGGCGATGGACACCAATGAGGGGCGCGCGCTGGCCATTCTCATGGCGGGGTGCGTCCTGGTGTTCGTCGGACAATGGCCCCGGCTGGCGCGGCAGGCCCACATGAACGACGAGGCGCTCAACCCGCTTCTGGGCGGGGCGCTGTTGGGCTGGGTATTCATGGCGCCGCTTGCGATCTACGCGCTCGCCTTCCTGAGCTTTCTGGTGACAAAGATGTTTCGCGCGCCCGACATCACGGGCTATCGCGCGCGGCTGGCGCTTTTCTGGGCGTTCCTTGCCTCCAGCCCTTTGATCCTGTTGAACGGGCTTGTGGCAGGCTTTATCGGGCCGGGTGCTGGATTGCAGTTGGTCGGATTCGTCTGGATGTTGGTTTTTCTTTGGTTCTGGCTGGCGAACCTGCGCGAGGCCGGATGGGGCGGGGCATGACGGTTAACGACCTTAAATCGCTGTTCGGGCAAACGATCCGCACCCCGCGTGAAGCGGGCGAGCGGATCATCTCCATGGATCTGCCGGCGCAGGCGCTGTGGATCGCGCTGTCGCTGGTGTCCGTCGTCACCTCGCTGGTTTTCGCGGGGCTGTTGCAGATCTCGACCTTGCCGGACGATCAGTTCGGGCAGATCATGGCGGCGTCACCGGCCTACAGTGCGCCGCTGGTTTTCGCCGTGATGCAATGGATCCGCGCGATCGTGTCGGTTTACGTCTTCCACTGGGCGGGGCGCATGATGGGGGGGCGCAACCCGTTGGGAAACGTGCTGGCGGTGCTGACGCTGCTTCAGGCGGTGACTTTTGTCGTTATGGTGGGCTTGCTGCTGACCGGCCTCGTTCTACCGTTCCTCACGTCGCTGGCGATCCTGGCAGCGTTCATCTGGTGGCTGTGGGCGATCACCGCGCTCCTGGATGTCGCGCACGGCTTTGACAGCATGTTCAAGGCCGCCGGCGTCCTGATCGTTTCGGTGCTTGGCGTGACGGTCGGCATGTCGATTATCTTCGGGGCCGTTGGCGGCCTGTTCATGGGGGTGCAATAATGCTGGATGTCAAAAAGATCCGCGCGGATTTCCCGATCCTGAGCCGCGAGGTCAACGGCAAGCCGCTGGTCTATCTGGACAACGGCGCTTCGGCCCAGAAACCGCAGGCGGTGATCGACGCGATCACCACGGCCTATGCGCATGAATATGCCAACGTGCATCGCGGGCTGCATTACCTGTCGAACCTTGCCACCGAGAAGTTCGAGGGCGTGCGCGGGATCATCGCGCGCTTTCTCGGCGTGTCCGATGAAAACCAGATCGTCCTGAATTCGGGCACGACCGAGGGGATCAACATGGTCGCCTATGGTTGGGCCATGCCGCGGATGGAGGCCGGCGACGAGATCGTGCTGTCGGTGATGGAGCATCACGCCAATATCGTTCCGTGGCATTTCCTGCGCGAGCGGCAGGGGGTCAGGTTGAAATGGGTCGATGTGGACGCAACCGGCGCGCTTGACCCGCAGAAGGTGATCGACGCCATCGGCCCCAAGACCAAGCTGGTCGCGGTTACCCACCTTTCGAACGTGCTTGGCACCAAGGTTGACGTTAAGGCGATCACCGAAGGCGCGCATGCCAAGGGCGTTCCGGTACTGGTGGACGGCAGCCAGGCGGCCGTGCACATGCCCGTCAACGTGGACGAGATCGGCTGCGATTTCTACGCGATCACCGGCCACAAGCTCTATGGTCCATCCGGCTCAGGCGCGATCTTCGTCAAGCAGGAACGCTTGCAGGAAATGCGCCCCTTCATGGGGGGCGGAGACATGATCCGCGAGGTCAGCAAGGACGAGGTGACATATAACGATCCGCCCATGAAATTCGAGGCCGGCACTCCTGGCATCGTGCAGACCATCGGCCTGGGCGTCGCGTTGGAGTACATGATGGGCTTCGGGATGGAGGCGATCGCGGCGCATGAGGACAGCTTGAGCCAATATGCGCAAGAGAGGCTGACCGGGCTCAACTGGCTGAACGTGCAAGGGACCACGCGCGACAAGGCGGCAATATTCTCGTTCACGATGGACGGGGCGGCGCATGCGCATGACATCTCGACGATCCTCGACAAGAAGGGGGTCGCGGTGCGCGCGGGCCACCATTGCGCAGGGCCGCTGATGGATCATCTCGGGGTGTCGGCCACCTGCCGCGCATCGTTCGCAATGTACAACACCAAGGCCGAGGTGGATGCGCTTGTCGATGCGCTGGAGCTGGCGCACGACCTGTTCGGCTAAGGCTCAGCCGGGGCCGAGCAACCGGTCGATGGGCGCGTAGTCATCCGTCAGGATCACCGGCTGCTTGGCCGCCCGCAGGCCGTGTATGAACTCCTCCGCCAGAACGCCGAACGGCTTGGGATCGGGGGTGCGCAAGGTCAGGCTGCTGACGGGGCTGGGGGCATCGGATGCGGCCAGCACAAGGACCGTGCGTTCACCGGGGGCCGGCCTGCGTTGCTCGGTCCAGACCTCGACATTGGGAAAGACCGCATCTAGCGTGGCATGAAGCGCGGCCAGCGTATCGAGCCGGTCCTCGAAATCGATCACGTTCATCACGAAAACGCCGCCGGGTGCCAGCCGGTTGCGCACGAGCTGGAAAAACTCGCGGGTCACCAGGTGGGGCGGCACAGCGATGTCGGTGAAGGCATCGCCCACGATCACGTCATAGCGCGCGCCGGGACGGCTGAGCAGCGCGCGGCGGGCATCCTCGTGCAGCACCGTGGCGCTTTCAGGATCGAACCAGAAATTCTCAGCCGCGACCTCGGTGACCGCCGGGTCGATCTCGGCAACGGTCAGGGGGCCGATCCCGCGATCGGCCCAGGCCCGCGGGATGGAAAACGTGCCACCGCCGACGAAAAACGCCGAAAACGGGCCGCCCCCCATCCGCATCCGCGCGATCCCGTCCAGCATGGCGGTATAATCGGTGAACATCACGCGGGGCAGGTCGCGCGCGCTGATTCCGTGGGCCAGATGATCCAGCACCATCAGGTTGACCGGGCTGGCCGGATCGGCGGCGATATCCTCGGTCCTGATGCAGAAATAGCGGCTTTCCCGGTCGCAGGGGCTTGGCAACGTGGTCGCGCCGGCGGCCAGCCCCATGATGGCCACTGACAAGGCGGCAGGCGGTGCAAGGCGGCCCTCGCGGGCCAGGATGAGGCATATCAGGGCGGTGATCACGTAGGAGATGGCCACGACCGTCAGGGTCAGCGCGCTGCCGAGCCAGGAGATGAAGACGAAGCCCGCAAGCAATGTCCCGGCAATCGCTCCGATCGCGCCGGAGGTGAACATCGCGCCAAGCGCACGCCCCGATCCCGGCGACGAGATCACCGCGATCTGCGCGAAGACCGGGGCCGGGACGCCGGCAAAGAACGAGGGTGGAAAGAACACCACGCCGCAGAGCAATGTAATCGCCCAGACCGGATGGGAAACCGCCCCGAGAATCGGACCCGCCGCCGCGCGCAGTAGCAGACCCGCCACGGCCGTGGTCAGGGCCGCCGCCAGGATGGCCCATCCCGTCAGGCGCAGGGCGCGGGGGGCTGGGCGCTCGGCGATCCGCCCGCCCAGCCAGTGCCCCGCCGAGAACCCGGCAAGCACGACGGCGATCACCGCCGTCCAGGTATAGAGCGACATGCCCACGTAAGGTGCCAGCATCCGGCCGGCGACGATCTCGACGACAAGGCTGGCGGCCGACACGGCGCCTTGCAGCGCGACCAGCAGCCAAAGCGGGGCAAGCGGCATGGAATGGCCTCCGGGTTCCGGGTTCGGGCTTCATAAAGACCGGAAGCCTGCGATTGTTCAACCTCCTGCCGACTCTTCCCGATTTCCGATTGCAGGGCGTCGGCCTTTGGCCTATAGCGTGTCGCGCACGCACCTGTAGCTCAGCTGGATAGAGCGCTGCCCTCCGAAGGCAGAGGCCATAGGTTCGAATCCTATCAGGTGCGCCATTTCCCACCCTCTCCAATGGCCACGCGTTACGCCAAGGGTCGCGCGGTTACAGGACGCCCAGCCCCACCCATATCAGCGCGAAAAGCACTGGTTGATGCACCAGATACAGCAAAAGCGTGTGCCGCCCCGCCCAAAGCGCCCAGGCCGACGGCCCTCGCATTTGCGGCGGGGCATAGCGCGCGGCGCGGTGCAGCCAGCCCGAGGCGGTCGCGAGCCGCCCAAGCACGATCCCCGACAGGAAAACGGCGAACCACGGGAAAAGCGGCTCGTAATCCACCGACGGTGCAATTTCTGTCGATAGCCCGAGCCACCACAGGGCCGGCGCATTGAAGCTCTCGGACCGCAGCAGATCGGCGCCGAAAAAGACCGCCATGGCGGTCACGACAAGCAGCCAGACCGGGGCCCTGAGAAAGGCAAGCCCCAACACGCTGAAGGTCGCGATGGCGTGCAGGATGCCGAAATAGACGAAAAAACCCGGCATCATGGCATAGGTTGCCGCCGACACCAGAAGGGCGGCGACGCCGATTGTCAGCAGCCTCCTGCCGAAGGCGGGCCAGCGCACCCCATGGGGATGCGCGATCACAAGGCTGAATCCCGCGATAGAGATGAAACTGCCCGCGACGACATGGGCCAGAACCGACCAGCCCCCCGAAGACGCGGTGCCCATGGGAAGAACGCCGAAAAACTGGAGGTCGAAAACGAAATGGAATACCACCATCCCTGCCAGAGCCACCGCGCGCGCCGCGTCCAGCCACAGGATCCGCGTTGGTCGGGTCGTTGCATGGTCCTGTCTCATGGCCGCCACAAGCGACCACGCGGATCGGTCGAAAGCGCCTCGGGCCAGCCGAAGTAATACTCGACGGCAAACAGCGCGATGCACAGCACGGCGATCGCCAGGACGAACTTGACCCGCCGTGCGCTTGGCGGGGTCTGGGCCCATCGGGCCATGCGGAAAAGCCAACGAACATTCATGAAGCGACGGCATGTCCCGCGCCGGGACGGGGCAGAAGGCGACCGCGTCGCGCGGGGCCGACGACGGCGCGCAGGACCGTGGCACCGGGTCCGCCGTGGACGGCGCGATGCGCGGCGGTCTCGATCTCGTGGCAGCGCTCCGGCATGGGAAACCCCTTGAAATTCCTGCGCCAGTCTATGAAAAAGCGCCGCACTGTCACGCAAAATCCGGGGCGCGCCGAATGCCGTCACACGCCGAAACCCGACACCTGCCGTATTCCGCCCAACAGATGTATGATCTGGTCGCGGACGTGGGCAGTTACCCGCGATTCCTGCCATGGACGGCGGCGGCGCGGGTGCGGTCGGTGACGCCCCAGCCCGATGGCTCGGAGATCATGGAGGCTGACCTGGTCATCAGCTTCAAGGTGTTCCGCGAACGCTTCGGCAGCCGCGTCGTCCTTTGGCCCGAGGACAGGAAAATAGAGACCGAGTATCTGGACGGGCCGTTCCGATACATGAAATCGAATTGGCGCTTCGAGCCCGAGGAAGATGGTTGCCTGGTGCATTTCGACGTGGATTTCGAGTTCAAGAACAGGCTGTTACAGAAAGCAGCCGGGCTTTTCTTCTACGAGGCCATGCAGCGCATCGTCAAAGCGTTCGAGCGCCGCGCGCGCGATCTATACGGCTGACGCCGGATTTTCAGCCCAAGGCACGGGCCAGCAGGGCCAGGGCGTGATCGCGCGACAGGCGGCGGACCTCGGCCCGTCCACGCGCGCCGAACTCGATTGTTTCCGTGAATGTTTTCA
>JAASSQ010000190.1 GCA_021767845.1 Roseovarius sp.
CGTTCGGGGAAGTAGGTTTCGAGTAGCGTATGAAGCCTGATTGCAATTCGTGTCCGCAAGACATCCGTCCCTTGTAACCCTTCCCAATCGCGGCGCGCTTGGCTGCATCTGGTCAGTTTTCATGACCGGGCGCCTTCGCGGACCGGATTAGCGAGTGGTCCGGCGCAGGGCAAGGTTTTTGGGCACGGGTGCCCTGTTTTTGGGCCGATTGTTGCCGGACCGGCGAAAATTCGCCGATCCTGCAAGGGGTTGAGCCACGCCAGGCTGCGACAGATCAGCCGCGCGCGGGCGTTTCGTCGGCCAGCGGCCAGTAGAAATCGGGCGGCAGACCGGCCTCGGCGCGCTTTTCCTCGTTGAAGGGCGGTTTCAGCGCGCCGTGGAAATAGGTGCGCACAAGCTCGTGGAAGACCTGCTTGGGGTCGCGGTCCTCGCGGCCGCAGAGGAAGTGGAACCACTTGGAGCCATAGGCGACGTGGTGGACCTCTTCGGCGTAGATCACCTGCATGGCCTCGACGGCCCGGCTGTCGCCGGCCTTGTCGAAGATGTCGATCATGCCTGGGGTCACATCGAGGCCGCGCGCCTCGAGCACCATGGGCACCACGGCCAGCCGGCCCATCAGGTCGTGGGCCGTGTCCTCGGCGGCGCGCCACATGCCGGCATGGGCGGGCAGGGCGCCGTAATGGCTGCCCTGCGCCTCGAGGCAGTCGCAGATCAGGTTGAAATGCTTGGATTCCTCGTCGGCCGATTTCACCCAGTCGTCATAGAAGCCGGGCGGCATGGGCACATGGCCGAAGCGGGCGATGATGTCCCAGTGCAGGTCCACGGCGTTCAGTTCGATATGGGCCACGGCATGCAGCATGGCGATGCGGCCCTGCGGGCTGCCGGGGCGGCGGCGGGGCACGTCGCGGGGATTGCGCAGTTCGGGCTGCGCGGGGCGCGCGGGGCGCAGGGGCGGGCGGGCCTCGCCCACCGGCAGCGGCGTGCCGGCGTCGCGCGCCGCGAACCACGTGGCGGCGTGACGGCGCGAGAGCGCGGTCTTTTCGCGGCCGTCGGCGGTGGTCAGCACCTCGACGGCCATCCGGGTCAGGGTCTTGTCGGTCACAGCGATTTCACCGCTTCGAGCACCTCTTCGGCGTGGCCCGGCACCTTGACCTTGCGCCAGGCGCGGGCGATCCGCCCCTCGCCGTCGATCAGGAAGGTCGAGCGCTCTATGCCGAAGAACTGCTTGCCATACATGTTCTTTTCCTTCCAGACGCCGTAGGCCTCGCAGGTCTGCGCCTCGGCATCCGACAGGAGCGGCACCTCCAGGGCGTGCTTGTCGCGGAATTTCTCGTGCTTGGCGACGGTGTCCTTGGAGATGCCGAGGACGGTGGCGCCGGCGGCCTCGAAATCGGCGCGCAGCGCGGTGAAGGCGAGCGCCTCTTTGGTGCATCCCGAGGTGTCGTCGCGCGGGTAGAAGAACAGCACCACGGGCGCGCCGCGCAGGGACGAGAGGGTGATTTCCTCGCCGCCGTCGCGGGGCAGGGTGAAGTCGGGGGCAAGGTCGCCGGTGTCGAGCATGTCGTGTTCCTTGTGATGCGTTCGAGTCGGGGTCATATTAGGGCGGCAGAGGCGGGAATAAAGCCATCGGCGGGCCGGCCCGCCGGGGCGATCGGGCGAAACGGATGAGCGAACCCCAAGACAACACGACGCGCGGCGGAGGTGCAAGGCGCGCGGTTCTGTGGGCGGTGCTGGTGCTGGCGGCGCTGTCGGTGGCTGTCGCGGTGGCGGTGACGGCGGCGACGGGGCGGGATTTCACCGCGCCCGACTGGCTGCGGGCGCGCATCGTGCAAACGATCAACGAGGATGTCTTGGGCGTCTCCTTCGCCTTCGGCAGCGTGGGCCTGCGCATCGAGGAGGACTGGACCCCGCAGCTGAGCCTGCAGGACGTGACCGTGCGCGGGCCGGGGGGCGTGGTGCTGGCGAACCTGTCGGACGTGCAGAGCACCGTGGCGCTGCGCCCGCTGATGCGCGGGCAGTTGCAACCCGCCGCGATCCGGCTGTCGGGGGCGCGGGTAACGCTGCGCCGGGCTGAGGACGGGCAGGTGCGGCTGAGCGTGGGCGAGGCCGCGCCGCCGCTGGAAGAGGCCGCCAACATGGCCGAGCTGGCCGCGCAGATCGACGACATCCTGACCCGGCGGCATTTCGCGGAGTTGCGCAGGGTCGAGGCGGGCAACCTGTCGCTGCGCTACGAGGATGCGCGCGCGGGGCGCGCCTGGAGCGTGGATGGCGGGCGGCTGGAGATGACGCGCGAGGGCGACGCCCTGACGATGCGGGGGGATTTCGCCCTGCTGGGCGCGCGGGCCTACGCGACGACACTGGCGATGAATTACCAACGCCGGATCGGCGAAACGGCGGCCGAGTTCGGCGTGAGCTTCGAGGACATGCCCGCCCGTGACATTGCCGGGCAATCCCCGGCGCTGGCATGGCTGGAGGCGCTGAATGCGCCGATTTCGGGGGCGTTGCGCGCCTCGGTCGATGAGGCGGGCGCGCTTGGCCCGCTCCATGCCACGCTGCAGATCGGCGAGGGCGTGTTGCAGCCCACCCCGGCCACCCAGCCCGTCGGTTTTTCGCAGGCGCGGGTCTATTTCACCTATGATCCCGACGACCAGCGGATGCGGTTCGACGAGATCACGCTGGACAGCAAGTGGGTCACGGCGGTCGCCGAGGGGCAGGCCCTTCTGGTCGGCATGGAGAGCGGCTGGCCCGACGAATTGCTGGGCCAGTTCCGGCTGCGCCGGATCTCGGCCAACCCGGCGGGGCTCTATCCCGAGCCGGTCGAGATCGACGAGGCTGTGATGGACATGCGCCTGCAGCTTGATCCCTTCCTGCTGTCGCTGGGGCAATTGAGCCTGACCGACCAGGGCAGCCGCCTGGTGCTGAACGGCGAACTGGAGGCCGAACCCGCGGGCTGGCGGCTGGCGTTGGATGGCACGATGGATGCGCTGAAGCCCGAACGGCTGCTGACGCTGTGGCCCCGCTCGGTCAAGCCGCGCACCCGCGAGTGGATCGACGAGAACGTGGCCGCCGCCGACCTGAGTGACGTGCAATTGGCCGTGCGCGCCCGCCCCGGCGCCGACCCGGACGTGTTCCTGGGGTTCGACTATACCGGGCTTGAGACACGGTTCATCAAGGACGTGCCGGTGATCGAGGACGCGGCGGGCCATGCCTCGCTGATCGACAACCGCTTCGTGGTGACGGCCGATGCCGGGCACGTGACCGCCGCGCAGGGCGGGCGGATCGACATCTCGGGCACCAGTTTCATCATCCCCGACGTGCGCATCCGGCGCGGCCCGGCGCGCACCCGGCTGCACACCGACAGCACGATCACCGCCGCGCTGTCGCTGCTGAACGAGCCGCCGTTCCAGTTCATGTCCAAGGCCAACCTGCCGGTCACGCTGGCCGACGGGCAGGCGCGGCTGGCGGGGCGGCTGGATTTCCTGCTCAAGCCCGACCTGCAGCCCGACGAGGTGGCCTTTGACGTGGCCGGCACCTTGCGCGAGGTGCGCAGCGAAACGCTGGTGGAGGGCCGGGTGATCGCGGCGCCCGTGCTGAACCTGAAGGCCGACAACGACGCGGTGCGCGTCGAGGGCGCGGGCCGCATCGGACGGGTGCCGGTGGAGGGCGAATGGCGCAGCGCGCTTGGCCCGGAGACCGACGGGACAAGCCGGGTGACGGGCTGGATCGAGCTTTCGGAACGCTTTGCCGACGAGTTCCGCATCGGCCTGCCCCCCGGCAGCCTGTCGGGGCGGGGGCGGGCCGAGGTCGCGATCGACCTGCCGCGCGGCGGGCCGGGCCGGTTCGAGATGTCGTCGGACCTGTCGGGGGTCGCGCTGCGCCTGCCGCAGCTGGATTGGGCGCTTGGCGCGGGGGCGACGGGCAATCTGGAGGTGTCGGGCACTTTCGGTCAGCCGCCCGAGATCGGGCGCATCGCGCTGAACGCCGCCGGGCTGCGCGCCGAAGGGGGCGTGACCCTGAACGCCGATGGCACCCTGGAGCGGGCCAGTTTCGAGCGTGTGCGGCTGGATGACTGGCTGAGCGCGCCGGTCGATCTGGTGGGGCGCGGGCCGGGGCAGCCGCCCCAGGTGCTGGTCAGCGGCGGGCGCGTCGATCTGCGCGCCACCTCGCTGGCCGGGGGCGGCGAGGGCGGCGGGGCCACGGGCGAGGGTGGCCCGGTGTCGCTGGCGCTGAACCGGCTGGTGATCTCGGACGGGATCGAGTTGCGCGATTTCCGCGCCGACCTGGACATGAGCGGCGGCGCCTCGGGCAGTTTCACGGGCCGCGTCAATGGCGGGGCCGCGGTGGAGGGCCGTATCGTGCCGCATCGCGGGCGCAGCGCCTTCGAGATCCGGTCGCAGGATGCCGGGGGCGTTCTGGCGGCGGCGGGGCTGCTCAAACAGGCGCGCGAGGGCGCGATGCGGCTTGTGCTGGTGCCGGGGGCGGCGCAGGGCAGCTATGACGGCTCGCTGGAGGTGGAGAACGTGCGCCTGACCGATGCGCCGGCACTGGCGGCGCTGCTGAACACGATGAGCGTCGTCGGCCTGCTGGAGCAACTGGACGGCGAGGGCATCCATTTCGGCGACGTGGAGGCGCGTTTCCAGTTGACACCGGACCGCGTGACGCTTTTGTCCAGCAGCGCGGTCGGGGCGTCGATGGGGATTTCGATGGACGGATACTATTACCTGGAAAGCGGGCAGATGGACATGCAGGGGGTGGTGTCGCCCTTCTACCTGGTCAACCAGATCGGCGGGCTGTTCACGCGGCGCGGCGAGGGGCTGGTCGGGGTGAATTTCGAGATGCAGGGGCCGGCGGCGGATCCGCGGGTCTCGGTCAACCCGCTGTCGGTCTTCACGCCGGGCATGTTCCGCGAGATTTTCCGCCGCCCGCCGCCCGAGGCGGTTCAACCGGAGGACGGGCGGTGAAGCTGAGCGATTTCGATTTCGACCTGCCCGAAGAGCTGATCGCGACGCGGCCGGCGCGGCCGCGGTCCTCGGCGCGGTTGCTGGTGGCCGAGGGCGATGCGATCACCGACGCCGTGGTGCGCGACCTGGGCGAGTGGCTGGCGCCCGGCGACCGGCTGATCCTGAATGACACGGCGGTGATCCCGGCGCGCCTGTCGGGGGTGCGGCGGCGCGAGGGCGCGGCCGGTGCGACCGAGGCGAAGATCGAGGTCACCTTGCTGGAACCGGGCGGTGACGGCGCCTGGAGCGCGATGGTGAAGCCGCTCAAGAAGGTGCGCGAGGGTGAGGTGATCGTCTTTGGCGCGGGGCTGGAGGGGGAGTTGATCGCCAAGGCCGAGGGGCAGGGGCGGCTGCGCTTCAACCTCGAGGGGGACGAATTCGACGCCGCGCTGAACGCCGCCGGGGCGATGCCCCTGCCGCCCTATATCGCGGCGCGGCGCAAGGCCGATGCGCGCGACAGGGACGACTACCAGACCGTCTGGGCGCGCAATCCCGGCGCGGTCGCCGCGCCCACGGCCTCGCTGCATTTCGACGAAGAGCTTCTGGCGCGGCTGGAGGCGCGGGGCGTGGGTTTCACCCATGTCACGCTGCACGTGGGCGCGGGCACCTTCCTGCCGGTCAAGGTTGAGGACGTGACCACCCACAAGATGCATGCCGAATGGGGCCGGGTCAGCCCGCAGGCCGCCGCCGAGATCGCCGCCACCAAGGCCGCCGGTAAACGGGTGATCCCGGTGGGCACCACCGCGCTGCGCCTGATCGAAAGCGCGGCGCGGGCCACGGGCGAGATCGCGCCTTGGGAGGGCGAGACCGACATCTTCATCTATCC
>JAASSQ010000191.1 GCA_021767845.1 Roseovarius sp.
CCGATCCGCCCGGCCTTGCGGAGAGGGCGCATCTGGCAATTGGGGGCCTCCGGCGGGGGTATTGGGGCCAAGAAGAAGCCTGCGCGCACCCGTCCTTCTTCTTGGGTCAAATACCCCGCGGGGTGAATTGGCCGCAGGCCAAGAGGGGGCGGCGCCCCCTGCCCCGGCCGTCACGGGCTCAGGTGTTGAACAGGAAGTGCAGCACGTCGCCGTCCTTGACGATGTAGGACTTGCCCTCGGCACGCATCTTGCCGGCTTCCTTGGCGCCCTGCTCGCCGTTGCAGGCCACGAAATCGTCGTAGGCGATGGTTTCCGCGCGGATGAAGCCCTTTTCGAAATCGCCGTGGATGACGCCGGCGGCCTGCGGGGCGGCGGTGCCGGAGGGGATGGTCCAGGCCCGCGCCTCTTTCGGGCCGACGGTGAAATAGGTCTCGAGATGCAGCAGGTCGTAGCCCGCGCGGATCAGCCGGTCGAGCCCCGGTTCGCTGAGCCCCATCTCGTCGAGGAACATCGCGGCCTCTTCGGCGTCGAGCTGGCTGATCTCTTCCTCGATCCGGGCCGAGATCACCACGCTGGCCGCGCCCTGTTCGGCGGCCATCTTCTGCACCTTTTCGGAAAAGGCGTTGCCGGTGGCGGCGCTGCCCTCGTCCACGTTGCAGACATAGAGGATCGGTTTCGTGGTCAGCAGTTGCAGGTTCGTCCAGGCCTTCGCGTCCTCGGCATCGACCTCGACCAGGCGGGCGGGCTTGCCGTCTTCCAGCATGGCCTGGGCGGCGGCCAGCAGGCGGTCCTGCTGCTGGGCCTCCTTGTCGTTGCCCTTGAGCTTGCGGACGAGGCCCGCGCGGCGCTTTTCGATCGATTCGAGATCCGAGAGCATCAGCTCGGTCTCGATCACCTCGGCATCGGCCACCGGATCGACGCGGCCGTCCACATGGGTCACGTCGCCATCCTCGAAGCAGCGCAGCACATGGGCGATGGCATCGACCTCGCGGATATTGGCGAGGAACTGGTTGCCCAGGCCCTCGCCCTTCGAGGCGCCCTTCACCAACCCGGCGATGTCCACGAAGGTCATGCGGGTGGGGATGACCTGGGCCGACTTGGCGATCGCCGCGAGCCTGTCGAGCCGCGCGTCGGGCACGTTGACCTCGCCCACGTTGGGTTCGATCGTGCAGAACGGGAAGTTGGCGGCCTGCGCGGCGGCCGTTTTCGTCAGCGCGTTGAACAGCGTGGACTTGCCCACGTTGGGCAGACCGACGATTCCCATCTTGAAGCCCATGAGCGGCCCCTCCTGTTTGCATCTCGCGCGGCTTTTAGTGACGGGCGGGCGGCAACGCAAGCGGGCGCCGCGGCGGGGCCGGCGTGTTTGGCGTTGATTTCCGCCGCGCTTTTCTGCACATGACGGGAAAGTGACGAGGAAACGCCCATGACCCGCATCGACGCCAAATTCGCCGAGCTCAAGGCCGCAGGACAAAAGGCCTTCGTGGCCTATGTCATGGCGGGCGATCCCGATTACGACCGGTCGCTGGAGGTCATCAAGGGCCTGCCGGGCGCGGGCGTGGACATCATTGAGTTGGGGATGCCCTTCACCGACCCGATGGCTGACGGCCCCACCATCCAGCTGGCCGGGCAGCGGGCGCTGGAAGGCGGGCAGACGCTGGACAAGACGCTGGCGATGGCGGCCGAGTTCCGCAAGACCGACGACACCACGCCGATCGTGATGATGGGGTATTACAACCCGATCTACAATCGCGGCGTGGCGCGGTTTCTCGACGATGCCAGGGCAGCCGGGATCGACGGGCTGATCGTGGTGGACCTGCCGCCCGAGGAGGATGACGAGCTGTGCATCCCCGCGCAGAAGGCGGGGCTGAACTTCATCCGGCTGGCCACCCCCACCACCGATGACAAGCGCCTGCCCAAGGTTTTGCAGAACACCAGCGGGTTCGTCTATTACGTCTCGATCACCGGGATCACCGGCGCGGCCTCGGCGCAGGCGGCGGATGTCGGCCCCGAGGTGGCGCGCATCAAGGCGCAGACCGATCTGCCGGTGATCGTGGGCTTCGGCATCCGCAGCCCCGAGACCAGCCGCGAGATCGCCGGCGTGGCCGATGGTGCCGTGGTCGGCTCGGCCATCGTGGGCAAGCTGGCCGAGGGCGCGCCGGTGGCCGAGGTGCTGGAGTTCGTCAGGGGGCTGGCCGACGGGGCGCATTCGGCCTGAGCCCCGCGCGCGGCACAGGATTGCCGAGGGCGCGGCGGACTGGTAATGAAACCTGACCAGTTCAGCCCGGAGTCCTGCCCATGCCCGTGATCACCTGCATCGACGACCTCAAGCGCATCTATCGCCGCCGCGTGCCCAAGATGTTCTACGACTACGCGGAATCGGGAAGCTGGACCGAGCAGACCTTCCGCGAGAACACCACCGATTTCTCGGATATCTACCTGCGGCAGCGCGTGGCGCTGGACATGGACAACCGCTCGACCGCGAGCACGATGATCGGGCAGGACGTGGCGATGCCCGTGGGGCTGGCGCCGGTGGGGCTGACCGGCATGCAGCACGCCGATGGCGAGATCAAGGCGGCCCGCGCCGCCGAGAAATTCGGCGTGCCCTTCACCCTTTCCACCATGTCGATCTGTTCGATCGAGGACGTGGCCGAGAACACGGAAAAACCCTTCTGGATGCAGGTCTATACCCTGAAGGACGACGATTTCATGCAGCGGCTGTTCGACCGGGCGAAGGAGGCCAAGTGCTCGGCCGCGATGATCACGGTGGACCTGCAGGTGCTGGGCCAGCGCCACAAGGATCTGAAGAACGGGCTGTCGGCGCCGCCCAAGCTGACACCGGCCTCGGTGGCCAACATGATGACCAAGGTGCAATGGGGCCTTGGGATGCTGGGCACCAAGCGGCGGTTCTTCGGCAATATCGTGGGCCATGCCAAGGGCGTGACCGATCCCTCGTCGCTGAGCACCTGGACGGCCGAGGCGTTCGATCCCTCGCTCAACTGGGACCGCATCCGGCAGTTCCGCAAGATGTGGGACGGGCCGCTCATCATCAAGGGGATCATGGATGCCCGCGACGCGCGCGAGGCGCTGAACGTGGGCGCGGATGCGATCATCGTCTCGAACCACGGCGGCCGACAGCTTGACGGTGCGCTGAGCGCGATCCGTGCCTTGCCGTCGATCCTGGACGCGGTGGGCGACAAGATCGAGGTGCATATCGACAGCGGCATCCGCACCGGGCAGGACGTGCTCAAGGCGCTGGCGATGGGGGCCAAGGGCACCTATATCGGCCGCGCCTATGTCTACGGGCTGGGGGCGATGGGCGAAGCGGGCGTGACCCGCGCGCTGGAGGTGATCCACAAGGAGCTCGATGTCTCGATGGCGCTCTGCGGGCGCACCGATGTCAAGACGCTGGATCGCGACATCCTGATGATCCCCGAGGATTTCGAGGGCCGCTGGCAGGCCTGAGCGGCGCGCGCATCTTCTTGGGCGAAATACCCCGGGGGAGTCGCAGCTTGCTGCGACGGGGGCAGCGCCCCCGCCACCCCGTCGGCCGATGCAGATTCGGCCTTTTCAACAGGGGCGATCCGGTCTATACGCGCGGCTTCACGCGGGGTTACAGCCTTGGAGGAGCCCCGCCCTAACCTATGGAGACAAAAATGGCTGGAGAAATTCCTGATCTTCACGCCCAGGAACGCGCGGGGACGGGCAAGGGCGCCGCTCGTGCAGTGCGCCGTGCGCACATGGTTCCGGGCATCGTATTCGGCGGCGACAAGGATCCCCTTCCGATCCAGATCCCCTACAACGTGCTCATCAAGAAGCTGAAGGACGGCCGGTTCAAATCGACGCTCTTCAACCTCAAGGTGGACGGGCACGAGGACGTGCGGGTGATCTGCCGGGACGTGCAGCGTGACGTGGTCCAGGACCTTCCCACGCATCTCGACCTGATGCGCCTGCGCCGGACGACGAAGATCAACCTGTTCATCCCCGTCGAGTTCATCAACGAGGAAGAAGCCCCCGGCATCAAGAAGGGCGGCGTTCTGACCGTGGTGCGCAACGAGGTCGAACTGATCGTGACCGCGGGCGACATCCCCGAGAAGATCACCGTGGACCTGGCCGGCGTCGAGATCGGCGACACGATCACCATCAGCCAGGTGGACCTGCCGACCGGCGCCAAGCCGACCATCGACCGCGATTTCGTGATCTGCAACGTCTCGGCGCCGTCCGCGCTGAAATCCGACGAGGACGAGGACGAAGGCGCAGAAGAGGCCGCCGAAGTCCCGACCGTGGGCGAGGACGAGGCCGCAGAAGAGGGCGGCGAGGAGTAATCCACGCCCCTCGGCTTCGATGTATCAGGGAAACGCGGGACGCCATCGTCCCGCGTTTTTCATTTTCCGCGCACCCGGCGGAAGCACAGGATGCGCCCGCGCGAGGGGCCGGGATCGTAGGTCAGGCCCGAGTCCGACATGCAATCGACGATTCTCTGGATCACCGTGTCGGGATAGCGGCCGGGATGCAGCTCCATCATCACCGCGCGCAGATGGGCGGGCCAGGGCGCGTCGAACAGCCCGGCCTCGGCGCCCTCGATATCCATGATGACGACATGCGGGCGGTGGTCTGCCAGCAGCGCGGGCAGCGACAGGCGCGGCACGTCGATCACCTTGTCGGGCCGCGTGTCGGGCGTGGCGACATGCGCGCCCCAGAAGGCCGTGCCGGTCTGGAAGCCCACGGTTCCCCCGCCCCCATCGGCGCCGGTCACCGCGCCGTGCAGCAGCGTGACCGCCGCGGCACCGTTGCGGTCGAGATTGGCGCGGATCACCGGCAGCATGGCGGGGTTGGCCTCGACCGTGACGACGTTTTCGGCCCCCGTCACGCCCGCGCAGAGCGCCGCGATATAGCCAAGCCCCGATCCCAGTTCCAGCACCCGCTGGCCGGGGCGCAGGCGCATGAGGGCGGCGCGTGCCTCGTGCGCCTCGTAGCCGCCCGAGGCCAGCTTGGCCGCGATCCTGTCGGTCAGCATCTCGTCGGGCACCGCGAGGGTCACCCCGTTCAACTCGTACTCGGCCATGCCTTGCCCTGCCCCGGTCGTTGATTCCGCGCCGCAAGCGGCGTAGACCGACTGTCACCAAAGATGGGGGCCGCGGCAATGCTGCTATTCGTCGGACTGGGCAATCCGGGTGCGAAATATGCCGGGAACCGGCACAATATCGGCTTCATGGCCGTGGACCGGATCGCCGAGGATCACGGGTTCGGCCCGTGGAAGGCCAAGTTCCAGGGCCATGTGACCGAAGGCCGGCTGGGCGGCGACAAGGTGCTGCTGCTCAAGCCCGGCACCTACATGAACCTCAGCGGCCAGTCGGTGGGCGAGGCGATGCGGTTCTACAAGCTCGCGCCCGAGGACGTGACCGTCTTCCATGACGAGCTGGACCTTGCCCCCGGCAAGGTGCGGGTGAAATCCGGGGGCGGCCATGCCGGGCATAACGGGTTGCGGTCGATCCATCAGCATATCGGCGACAGCTATCGCCGCGTGCGGCTGGGAATCGGGCATCCGGGGCGCAAGGAGCTGGTGTCGCATTACGTGTTGCAGGATTTCGCCAAGGCCGATGCCGACTGGCTGGACGACCTGATGCGCGGGATTGCCGATGGCGCACCCGCCCTGGCCGAGGGGCGCACCGACCGCTTTCAGAACGCCGTCGCGAAGCGCATGGCGCC
>JAASSQ010000192.1 GCA_021767845.1 Roseovarius sp.
CGGATCGCGCGCCCGGCCCCGCCGGATGCCCCCAAGCCGCAAACCACCGCCCGGTCGAACGCGCCGCAGAAGGCCCGGGGGCACGGCGGCGGGGCCGATGCCGGGGCGGCGGCACGCCAGCGGGCCGCGACCCTGTCGGCCGACCAGCGCCAGAGCCTGACCGCGCAATGGGGTGCCGAGGTGCGCCGCAAGATCGAGCGCGGCAAACGCTATCCGCACGCGGCGCGCGGCGCCTCGGGCACGGTGCGGCTGCGCATCACCCTGGGCCGCGACGGCAGCCTGCACGGCGTCGCGCTGGCCGCCTCGTCAGGTCACAGCGCGCTGGACGACGCGGCCCTCCGCGCCGTGCGCAGCGCCCGCCGCTTCCCACCCGCCCCGCGCGCCCTGAGCCAGCCCAGCTATACCTTCACGCTGCCGATGACCTTTGCCCGATAGGGCCTGCGGATCATCCGACCCGGTCAGCCATCGGGGCGTGAGAGCCAGCTTTTGCGATAGGCGCGGGGCGACATGCCGAACCGCTTGCGAAAGCGCGCGGCCATTTGCGAGGTGCTGTTGAAGCCTGTCGCGGCGGCGATTTCGGCCACGCCGAGATCGGTTTCGTTCAGAAGGGCGTGGGCGCGCGAGATCCGAAGGTCCATGTAGAATTGCGCGGGCGTCGTGCCGACATGCGCGTTGAACAGGCGTTCGAGCTGCCGGCGCGATACCCCGACCCGCTCGGCAAGCACGCCCATCTCGAGCGGTGATTCGAGCGTCTCGTTCATCAGCCGCATCGCCGCGATCAGGTGCGGGTTGCGGCTGCCGAGGGCGAAGGAATAGGCAGATTTCTGCCGGGTCTGCTGCTGGTTGGAGCGGAAATGCAGGCACATGTCGGCCACGATCGTCGCCAGGTCGGGCCCGTGATCGCGCTCGATCAGGTCGAGCATCATGTCGGTCGCCGCGCTGCCGCCGCCGCAGGTGATGAGGCCGCGATCATTCTCGTAAAGCGCGCCGGTCGGCTCCAGCCCGAGGAATTTCTCGGTGAAGGCGGGCTGATTTTCCCAGTGCAGCGTGAAGCGCCGCCCGTCGAGCAGCCCGGCCTGCGCAAGCGCGAAGGCGCCGGTGCAGATCCCGCCCACCCGCGCGCCGAACGTCTTTTGCCGGCGAATCCAGTGGGCCGCGCGGTCGCTGGTCGTCGAGGTCGGCTCGATCCCCGCGCAGACAAAGGCGAGGGCGTCGCGCGGCACATCGCGCAGCGCGCTGTCGGGCGTGATGTTGACCCCGCAGGAACAGACCACCGGGCCGCCATCCTCGGTCATCACGAACCAGCGGTAAAGCTCGCTGCGCGCGACCTGGTTGGCCACGCGCAGCGGTTCCAGCGCCGAGGTGAAGGCCAGCAGCGTCAGCTTGGGCAGCAACAGGAAATACACGTCCCTGGGCGGTCCGTCATAGGCCACGCTGAAACTGGCGGCCCCTTTGGGAACGAAGGCGCTGTGCGTCATGGGCAGCGTCATATCACCCCGCCACCCGAAGGGTAAGACGGTCCGGCGGCCGCCATGTCGCGGCTAGGGGGCACGGGCGGGAATGTTCCCCCTAGCAAGGCCGCGCGGCATCGCCTAAGTTCGTGCCATCTTTAGAGGTGTGCGTGCCGATGTCGGATACCGGGCTGCAAAAGCTGGCATTCTTCCTGCTTGTCCTGCTGATCCTTTACGCGGCCATCGCGGGAGGCGCGTGATGGCGCAACGCTTTGGCGGCAAATACAGCCCCGATCCCCGCCCCGAGGCCGCCGCACCGCAGGATCGCGGCAGTTTCCGGGGCGCGCGCCGGACCAAGGCGGGCGGGCGCGTCAATCTTCTGTTCCTGGCCCCTCTGCCGCTGATCTGGCAGGCCTTCACGTCTGCCCCCGTCGTCATGGCGCAATACCTGGCCGCGCTTGGCCTGATGATCCTGGCCGCGTGGCTGACGCGCGAGGGCATCCTGGCGCAGGAAGCTTACGAGGCGCGCAAGGTCGCGCGCCGCCCCGCCCTGCCCCGCAAGATCGCCGGGGCGGTTGCCATGGGCGCGGGCCTGTTCGTGACCGGCCTTGCCGGGCATGGGAGTATCGAGGCGGTCGTTCTGGGCGGGCTTGGCGCGGCGTTGCATCTCTTTGCCTTCGGTCTAGATCCGCTGCGCGACAAGGGCGTGGACGGGATCGACACCTTCCAGACCGATCGGGTCGCGCGCGCCGTGGACGAGGCCGAACGGCACCTTTCGGCCATGTCGCAGGCGATCACAAGGGCGGGCGACCGGCGGCTGGAGGCCCGTGTCGAGCAATTCAAGACCACCGCCCGCACCCTGTTCCGCACGGTCGAGGAAGACCCGCGCGACCTGACGGCGGCGCGAAAATACCTGTCGGTCTATCTGCTGGGGGCGCGGGACGCGACGATCAAGTTCGCCGACATTTATGGCCGCAACCGCGACGCGCAGGCCAAGGCCGATTTCACCGCCCTTCTGGACGATCTGGAGGGCAATTTCGCGGCACGCACCGAAAAGCTCCTGCTCGATGACCGGAGTGATCTGGACATCGAAATCGAGGTTCTGCGCGATCGCCTGCAACGCGAGGGCGTCCGCCCGCAAAACGACGAGTGAGGGGAAACCATGTCCGAGACTGTCCGCCAGAAAGCCGAGGCCGCCCTGGCCGATATAGAGGAAGTGAGCCGCAGCATCCTGCCCGAACCGTCCAAGGCCGAGGCGATCGTTCCGCTGGACAAGGCCGAGGGCCCTGTCGCCGGGGAAATCCGCGCGCGGATGGACGAGATCGACATGAGCGACACCAACTCGATCGTGTCCTTCGGGTCGGCCGCGCAGGCCGAGTTGCAGGAAATCTCGCAATCCATGCTGCAGGGCGTGCGCAACAAGGATGTCGGCCCCGCCGGGGACAGCCTGCGCGGGATCGTGACCACCATTCGCGGATTTTCAGTCAGCGAGCTGGACGTGCGCCGCGAGCGAAGCTGGTGGGAAAAGCTGATCGGGCGCGCCGCGCCCTTTGCCAAGTTCACCGCCCGCTACGAAAGCGTGCAGGGGCAGATCGACAAGATCACCGACGACCTGCTGCATCACGAACACACGCTTCTGAAGGACATCAAGTCGCTGGACCTGCTCTATGAAAAGACGCTGCAATTCTATGATGAACTGGCGCTTTACATCGCGGCGGGCGAGGAAAAGCTGAAGGAGCTCGACGAGAAAGACATCCCCGCCAAGGAGGCCGAGGTGCAGGCCGCCGACGAGAACGACCAGGTGATCCGCGCCCAGGAGCTGCGCGATCTGCGCGCGGCGCGCGACGACCTGGAACGCCGGGTCCACGACCTGAAGCTCACGCGGCAGGTGACGATGCAATCGCTGCCCTCGATCCGGCTGGTGCAGGAGAACGACAAGAGCCTGGTGACCAAGATCAACTCGACGCTGGTCAACACCGTGCCGCTGTGGGAAACGCAACTGGCGCAGGCGGTCACCATCCAGCGGTCGGCCGAGGCGGCAGCGGCCGTGCGCGACGCCAACGACCTGACCAACGAGCTGCTGACCTCGAACGCAGCGAACCTGCGCGAGAGCAACAAGGTGATCCGCGAGGAGATGGAGCGCGGCGTCTTCGACATCGAAGCGGTCAAGAAGGCCAACGAGGACCTGATCGGCACGATCGAGGAGAGCCTCCAGATCGCCGACGAGGGCAAGGCCAGGCGCGCCGCCGCGGAAGAGGAGCTGAAGAAGATGGAAGCCGACTTGCGCGATACGCTGGCCTCGGCCAAGGCGCGGCGCGACGGGGTGGGCGACACCGCGGGCACTTCGGTGCCGCGGGGCTGACGGGACGCGGGGAAACAGTGCGCGGACGAAGCGTGAAATCGGGTCTTAAATCGGGTCTGGCGGCGGGGCTGGCGATGCTGGCCCTGTCGGCCTGCGTGATGACGCCCGAGCCCCCCGACACCCGGCCCCAGACACGCCCCGCGGGCCTTGTCCCGCCGGAACCGGCCGCGCCGGAAGGGCCGTCCTCGGCCAGCCGGGCGCTCATGCGCTATTACGCGGCGGTGCAGGCGGATCTGCAGGCGCAGGGCCTGCTGCGGACGGATGGCGGGGGCTATGACACGCCCTATACCGACACCGACGTGATGCGCAATTTCGAACGGATCGCCTTTTACGACGAGTACGAGCGCGACGCGGGGCTGAAGCGGTCCTCGGGCGGGGCGGTCGGGCTGCGCAAGTGGACGCGCCCGGTGCGCATGAGCGTGGAATTCGGCGACGGCGTTCCGCAGGCACAGCGCCCCTTGGACGAGCGCATGGTCCGCGATTACGCCGCCCGGCTGCGGCAGATCACCGGCCACCCGATCACCGTGTCGCGGGCCAATCCCAATTTCCACGTCCTGTTCATGAGCGAGGACGACCGCGACCAGGCGATCGCGCGCATCCGCGAGATCGTGCCCAACATCAATCCCTCGTCGCTGACGCTGTTCCGCACGCTGCCCCGGTCGATCCATTGCCTTGTGGTGGCGTTTTCCGGCACCAGCAACGATTACAGCTACAGCCGCGCCATCGCCTTCATAAGGTCCGAACACCCCGAACTGATGCGCCGGTCCTGCGTGCACGAGGAACTGGCGCAGGGGCTGGGGCTGGCCAATGACAGCCCGCGGGCGCGGCCGTCGATCTTCAACGACGACGACGAATTCGCGCTGCTGACCAGCCATGACGAGGAATTGCTCAAGCTGCTTTACCACCCTTCGCTGACGCCGGGCATGACGCCGCAGCAGGCCCGCCCGATCGTTGCCCGCATTCTGGATGGCCGTCCGGGGCCCATCTGACCACAAAGGAGACCTGCGAGATGGGAATTCTGGATTTCCTGACCGGCGAATTCATCGACGTCATCCACTGGACCGACGACACGCGCGACACGATGGTCTGGCGTTTCGAGCGCGAGGGCCACGAGATCAAGTACGGGGCCAAGCTGACCGTGCGCGAGGGGCAGGCGGCGGTCTTTGTCCACGAAGGGCAGTTGGCCGATGTCTTCACCCCCGGCCTTTACATGCTGGAAACCAACAACATGCCGGTGCTGACGACGCTCAACCACTGGGATCACGGGTTTCGCTCGCCTTTCAAGTCGGAGATCTATTTCGTCAACACCACGCGCTTCGGCGATCTGAAATGGGGCACCAAGAACCCGATCATGCTGCGCGATCCCGAGTTCGGCCCGACGCGCCTGCGCGCCTTCGGCACCTATGCCGTCAAGGTCAGCGACCCGGCGCGGTTCCTGTCCGAGATCGTCGGGACGGACGGCGAATTCACCATGGACGAAATCAGCTACCAGATCCGCAACATCATCGTGCAGGCCTTTTCGCGGATCATCGCGGGATCGGGCATCCCGGTGCTGGACATGGCGGCCAACACCCGCGACCTGGGCAAGCTGGTCGCCGCCGAGATCTCCAAGGTGGTGGCGGAGTACGGGCTGACGATCCCGGAATTCTACATCGAGAACATCTCGCTGCCGCCGGCGGTGGAAGAGGCGTTGGACAAGCGCACCTCGGCGGGGCTGGCCGGCGATCTGGGCCGCTTCACCCAGTATTCCGCGGCCGAGGCGATGACGGCGGCGGCCAAGAACCCCTCGGGCGGTGGCGGCATCGGCGCGGGCCTTGGCATGGGGATGGGCATGGCGATGGCGCAGAACCTGGCCGGTCAGGGCCCCTGGGGCGCCGCC
>JAASSQ010000193.1 GCA_021767845.1 Roseovarius sp.
ACGGCGTGGGGCGCGCGTGATTGCGCGACCTGATCGGCCAAGTGCGGATCGACACGTGTCAACATTCCGCCAGCCTACACATGTCAAGTTTAGTTGACAATCATGCAGTGCATTTGCTTTCCTCGTTTTGGAAACCGTGGCAATCTCTGACACGGTCCATTGCCAGGAGCGGCGCCATTCAAACGGTCACCCTCAGCTTCTTCCGCTTTGCAACGCTCAAGGACCGGCTTTGGGCGCTTGGCATGATGGGGCTGGCCCGCCTGTCCATGCCCCGCATCGACGGGATCGGCTTCTGGAAGCTCTGCGGCTCGGGCACGGGCGAGGGGTTCACCCCTCTGCCGAACACGGGGGTTTACGCGATCCTGGCCACCTGGCCCGATCCCGAAACCGCCCGCGACCGGACCGCCACCGCCGGGATCTATCGCCGGTATCACCGCCGTGCCAGCGAAAGCTGGACGGTGTTCCTTTCCCCCACCTCGGCGCGCGGCGCATGGTCCGGCACGGCTCCCTTCCGGCCCCGGACAGATACCGGCACGGGGCCGCTGGCCGCCCTTACACGGGCCACTGTGCGTCCATCGGCCGCGCTCCGTTTCTGGACCCGTGTCCCGGACATCAGCGCCGTCATAGGCGAGGATCGCAACGTCGTCTTCAAGATCGGGATCGGGGAAATCCCGTTGCTGCATCAGGTGACCTTCTCGATCTGGCCCGACGCCGCGACGATGGCCGCCTTTGCCCGCGATGACGGCCCCCATGCCCGCGCGATCCGCGCCGTGCGCGACGGCAACTGGTTCCGCGAAGAGCTTTACGCCCGGTTCCGCGTGCTCGGCAGCCGCGGCACGTGGGAAGGCACCCAACCCCTTGCCAATCTCGAAGGACAGACATGACCACCGCCTTCCCCTTTTCCGCCATCGTCGGCCAGGACCAGATGAAACTGGCCATGATCCTCACGGCGATCGAACCACGGCTGGGCGGCGTCTTGGTCTTCGGCGATCGCGGCACCGGCAAATCCACCGCCGTGCGGGCGCTCGCTGCCCTGCTGCCGCCGATCCCGGTGGTCGAGGGCTGTCCCGTCAATTCGCCCAACCCCGCGGATTGCCCCGACTGGGCGACTGTCATCTCCGACAAGACAATCGTGCGGCCCACCCCGGTGATCGACCTGCCCTTGGGCGTGACCGAAGACCGCGTGACAGGCGCGCTTGATATCGAACGCGCGCTAACACGGGGCGAAAAGGCGTTCGAGCCGGGGCTGCTCGCACGGGCGAACCGCGGCTATCTTTATATAGACGAGGTCAACCTGCTGGAGGATCACATCGTCGATCTGCTGCTCGACGTGGCGCAATCCGGGGAAAACGTGGTTGAGCGCGAGGGGCTGTCGGTCCGGCACCCCGCCCGCTTCGTCCTTGTCGGCTCCGGCAACCCCGAGGAAGGCGAGCTTCGCCCGCAGCTTCTCGACCGGTTCGGCCTGTCGGTCGAAGTGACCTCGCCCACCGATATCGAAGAACGGATCGAGGTGATCCGCCGCCGCGATGCCTTTGACCGCGCGCCCGAGGCGTTCGTCGCGGACTGGCAGGCGCAGGAGGCCGACATCCGCGACCGCATCCTTGCCGCGCGCGGCACACTTGATGCCACCGACACCAGCGACGCAGCCTTGCGCGACTGCGCGGAACTCTGCGTGGCGCTTGGCGCCGACGGGCTGCGCGGCGAGTTGACCCTGCTGCGCGCCGCACGTGCCCTTGCCGCCTACGAGAGGGCGGCGGATGTGACCCGCGACCACCTGCGCCACGTTGCACCGCTGGCGCTCAGCCACCGACTGCGCCGCGACCCGCTGGACGAGTCCGGCTCGGCCGCCCGTGTCGCCCGCACCGTTGCGGACGTGTTGGGATGACCGACGCGCCTTCTCCCGCATGGCCGCGCGCCCTGCGCGCGCTTGCACTGCTGGCCGTCGATCCGACGGGCCTCGGGGGCATCACGCTGCGCGCCCGCGCGGGCCCGGTGCGGCAGTCTCTGGAACGGGCGCTGGAACAAGTGCCGCTGACACAACGCCGCCTGCATCCCGACGTCTCCGACATCCAGCTTTTCGGCGGCACGGATATTGCCGCCACGCTTGCCCAAGGGCGGCTGGTCCGCGATCCCGGTCTTGCCGACACCCCTGCCCTGCTGATCCTGCCGATGGCCGAGCGAACCACGCCGGGATTGGCCGCGCGCCTCGGCGCGATCCTTGATTGTGGCCGGGGCCATGCCCTCGTTCTTCTCGATGAGGGGATCGACAATGACGAACACGCCCCCGGCACGCTTGGCGACCGGCTGGCATTCCATGTGGACCTGCATGACACCCGTTGGCTCGAAGCGCGCGTGAGCCTCCCCGCGCCGGGCGATCTGGATCCCGCACGCAAGCGCCTGCGCCATGTCGCAAGCTCGGGCAACGATGCGGCGGCGCTCACGGCGCTCGCCGCGCGCTTCGGCATCGACAGCCCGCGCGCGCCACTTCTCGCCCTGCGCACGGCCCGCGCCATTGCCGCCCTGGACGGCCACGATCACGTCACCGACACCGCTCTGCGCGAAGCGGCCGAACTGGTCTATCCGTCGCGCGCCACGATGCTCCCGCAGACCGACGACGACCCGCCACAGCCCGCTGATCAGGACACCACCCCCGACGACGCGCCCCCCGATCAGGACCAAAGCAGCCCCGATGCCCTCCCCGACGACATCATGGTCGAGGCGGTGCGCGCTCTACTGCCCCCGTCCCTGCTCGACCAGATCGCCGACGCGCGCAGCGGCCCGCGAGGGGCCTCGGGCACAGGCGCAGGCGCGCGGCGCAGGGGCAATCGCCGCGGCCGGCCGCTGCCGGCGCGGCCCGGTCGGCCCGACAGCCACGCCCGGATCGACGTGGTCGCGACCCTGCGCGCCGCCGTCCCGTGGCAACGGTTGCGCCGCGCCCACCATCCCGGCGCGCCTCAGCGCGTCATCATCCATCCCGGCGACATCCGCCTGCGCCGCTACGAGGATCGCTCGGACCGGCTGCTGATCTTCACGGTGGACGCCTCGGGCTCGGCGGCGATGGCGCGACTGGCCGAGGCCAAGGGCGCGGTGGAACTCTTGCTGGCGCAGGCCTACGCGAGGCGCGACCAAGTGGCGCTGGTCGCCTTTCGCGGCGCCGGGGCCGAGGTTCTGCTGCCGCCCACCCGCTCGCTGGTGCAGGCCAAGCGGCGGCTGGCCGGGATGCCCGGTGGCGGCGGCACCCCGCTGGCCGCGGGGCTGGTCGCGGCCTCCGTGCTGGCCGAACAGGCGCGCGGCCGGGGGCTCTCGCCCGCGCTGGCCCTGCTGACCGACGGGCGCGCTAACGTGGCGCTGGACGGTGCGGGCGACCGCGCCCGCGCGATGGAGGACACCGCCCAGACGGCCCGGCACTGCCTGTCCCAGAACATTCCGGGCGTGGTCATCGACACGGCCACCCGGCCGGGCGACGCCCCGGCCACGCTGGCCGCACAGCTTGGCGCGCGCTACCTCGCGCTACCGCGCGCCGACGCGCAGGGCATCAGCAGCGCCGTCACCGCCGCGCTGGACGGCTAGACCATGGACCGGACCCGCGATCTCGCCACCTGGCCCTTGCACTCGGCCTCGCGCTTCGTGCGGCACCGCCCGCATGACTGGCACGTGCAATCGCTCGGCACCGGCGAGACGATCCTGCTGCTGCACGGGGCGGGCGCATCGACCCATAGCTGGCGGGCGCTGATCCCGCCGCTGGCCGACCGCTTCCATGTCGCGGCCCTCGACCTGCCCGGTCAGGGCTTTACCCGCGCCGGTACGAAACGGCGCCTCGGCCTGCCCGGCATGACCGAGGATATCGCCGCCCTTTGCGCCGCGCAGGGCTGGCGCCCGCGCGCGATCCTCGGCCATTCCGCCGGGGCGGCGATTGCGCTCAACCTAACGCGCGGAATGGCGCGGGACAATGGCCTTCCGCCCGACGTGATCGGCATAAATGCGGCGCTGGATCGCTTCGATGGCATCGCCGGCTGGCTGTTCCCGGTGCTGGCCAAGGTGCTGGCGCTCAATCCGCTGACGGCCACCGCCTTCACGATGGGGCGCAACCATACCGCCCGCGCCCGGCGGCTGATCGAAAGCACCGGATCGACCCTCGATGCCGAAGGTCTGGGATATTACGCCCGGCTGATCGCGGATCGTGGCCATGTCGATGCAACCCTGCGCATGATGGCGCAATGGGACGTGACCCCGCTGCTGCAGGCCTTGCCAAGCATCAAGGCCCGCTGCCTACTGATGACGGGCGCGTTCGACCATGCGGTGTCGCCCCGCGTGTCCGACAGGGCCGCGCAGACCCTGCCGCAGGCCGAAACGCTGTCTCTCGACGGGCTTGGGCACCTCGCCCACGAAGAGGCCCCCAACACGATCCTGCGCCATGTGCTGCGCTGGCTGGATGCCGCCGGCTGAACCTGCTGGACGCGCCACCCGTGCCCCCGTATCTTCAGACGCACACAAATGACGGCCCGCTGCTCAAGGACTTCTGAAGTTGGCGATCAAGATCGAAATGCTGCGCTGTTTCCGAACGGTCGCCGAACAGGGCAGCCTCGCCGACGCCGCCGAGGTTCTGGGCCGCACGCCCTCGGCGGTGTCGATGATGCTGCGCCAGTTCGAGGAACACATCGGCGCCCCCCTGTTCGAAAGCGCGCGGAAATCGCACCTGACCCCGCTTGGCGCGCTGATCCACGCCGAGGCCCGCCGCGAGCTGGAGCATTTCGATCGCACCGTCAGCGCGATCGAAAGCATGGCGCGCGCGGAAACCGGGCATGTGCGCCTTGCCGTCACGCCCTCGGTCGGGCAGGCGATCATGCCTCCGATCCTGCGGGGCTACATGGCCGATCATCCCGGCGTTCTGGTGGACATGCGCGACAGCGACTCGGCCAGCGTGCAGCAGGAACTGGCCGCCGGGCGCGCCGATATTGGCCTGGCCACCCTGCCTCCGCTGCCCGGATTCGAACGGCACCTCATCTGCACCGACCGGTTCGGAGTGGTCTGCCCGGCCGACCACGTTCTGGCGCGCGACTGGTCCGACCTCACCTGGTCGGACCTCACCGGCATGGATTTCATCGCCAACGGCCTTTGCCGCCACATTCACGATGAAAATTTCGCCCCGATCCTCGACGCGGCCCGCCTGCATGTGGCCAACACGGCCTCGCTGCTCAGCATGGTGCGGGCGGGCACCGGGGTGACCCTTCTGCCCGAGCTGGCCATGCAGCGCGCCGACGACGATCTGGCCTTCCTGCCGCTGCGCGACAGCACCGCGGTGCGTGAAGTCTGGATGCTGACGCCTGCCGAAGGGCTGATGACCCCGGCCGCCCGCGCCATGGCCCGCGCGATCCGTATGGCCGATCTGCCCCGCGCGGCAGGCTGAAAAATTGCCGCCACGGCAGCACTTGGCCAAACCGGGCGCCAGATGCGGCGGCGGAGCGCATCTATTGCTTCAGTCACGCTGAATTAATCTTCAGATATTTGCGTTTGCCTGAAGCTTTCATGTCTGACCTTCTGTCCGGCAACACGCTCGAACCGCGACTCAGGACGGGGGAAAACGCCATGACCGATACGAAATTGAACTACATTGCCGGCGATTGGGTCGCCGGTGCCAACACGGTTGAAAACCGCAA
>JAASSQ010000194.1 GCA_021767845.1 Roseovarius sp.
CTGGCCGGGGCGGAGGGATCGCAAGGAGAATGGGACGAGCCCCGCGATTTCCGCGCCGCGGATTTCGTGACCGACGAGGAAGGCACTGGCTTTGTCCACTGCGCCCCCTCGCACGGGATGGAGGAATTCGAGCTTTATCGCGAGCTTGGGATGTTGGAGAAGGTCATCACCTACAACGTGATGGACGATGGCTCGTTCCGCGAGGGGCTGCCCTTCTTCGGCGGCAAGTACATCCTTGACCGCAAGGGCAAGGAGGGCAACGCCAACAAGGCGATCATCGACAAACTGGTCGAGGTCGGCGGCCTTCTGGCGCGCGGCAAGATCAAGCATTCCTACCCGCATTCGTGGCGCTCGAAGGCGCCGGTGATCTATCGCAACACGCCGCAATGGTTCGCCGCCATCGACCGCGCGGTGGGCGACGGGCAGGACACCTATGGCGAGACGATCCGGGAACGGGCGCTGAAATCCATCGACGAGCTTGTTCAGTGGACGCCGCGCACCGGGCGCAACCGGCTTTATTCCATGATCGAGGCGCGACCCGACTGGGTGTTGAGCCGGCAGCGCGCATGGGGTGTGCCGCTCACCTGCTTCACCAAGAAAGGCGCGCTGCCCACCGACCCGGATTTCCTGCTGCGGGACGAAAAGGTGAACGCGCGCATCCTCGAGGCGTTCGAGGCCGAGGGCGCGGATGCCTGGTACAAGCCCGGTGCCAAGGAACGGTTCCTCGGAAACGACTACGACCCGAACGACTGGGACAAGGTCGATGACATCCTGGACGTGTGGTTCGACAGCGGCAGCACCCATGCCTTCGTTCTACGCGATCGCGAGGACGGATCGGATGACGGGTTGGCGGACCTCTATCTGGAAGGCACCGACCAGCACCGCGGCTGGTTCCATTCCTCGATGCTTCAGGCCTGCGGCACGATCGGTCGCGCGCCCTATCGCGGGGTGCTGACCCACGGGTTCACGCTGGACGAGAAGGGCAACAAGATGTCCAAGTCGCTCGGCAATACCGTGGCGCCGGAAGACGTGACCAGGCAATACGGCGCGGATATCCTGCGGCTCTGGGTTGCGCAGTCGGATTATACCGCCGATCTGCGCATCGGGCCGGAGATCCTGAAAGGGGTGGCCGACAGCTATCGCCGGTTGCGCAACACCATGCGGTTCATGCTGGGGGCGTTGGCGCATTTCACCGAAGAGGACCGGGTCGAGCCGTCCGAGATGCCCGAGCTGGAACGGTGGGTGCTGCATCGCCTTGCCGAGCTCGATCACGTCGTGCGGCAGGGCTATGACGCCTATGATTTCCAGGGCGTGTTCCAGCAGCTGTTCAACTTCGCCACGGTCGAACTGAGCGCGTTCTATTTCGACATCCGCAAGGACGCGCTCTATTGCGATGGTGATACCGCGCGCCGCCGCGCCGCGCGGACCGTTCTGGATATCCTGTTCCACCGGCTGACCACCTGGCTTGCGCCGGTTCTGGTCTTTACCATGGAAGAGGTGTGGCTTGAGCGGTATCCGGGCGACGGCAGTTCGGTTCACCTTGTCGATATCCCCGAAACCCCGGCCGATTGGCGGGACGAGCCGTTGGCGGCCAAGTGGGCCAAGGTGCGCCAGGCCCGCCGCGTGGTGACCGCCGCTTTGGAAATCCAGCGGACCGACAAGGTGATCGGGGCCAGTCTCGAGGCGGCGCCGGTCGTGCATGTGCGGGACCCCGAGATGCTGGAGGCGCTGAAAAGCGTGAATTTCGAGGATATCTGCATCACCTCGGATATCGGCCTGACCGGCGACCCGATGCCGAACGAGGCGTTCCGAATGCCCGAGGTCGAAGGTGTCGGCGTGGTGTTCGAGCGTGCCATGGGCACGAAATGCCAACGCTGCTGGAAGATCCTGCCCGACGTGGGCACCCACGCCCACCCCGGCACCTGCCGGCGCTGCAACGAGGCGCTTGGCTGATCGGCACGATCCTTTGCGAAGCTTTTTGAAAATGGCCGCCGCAAGCGGCCATTTTTTTGCGTCGGTCTTCGAGGCGGCGCGCACTCCGTTCTTGCGCGCTGTGTTGATCTGTGGCTATGATGTGCAAAATTTCCGGGGTTTTCGCACAAGAGGGAAATTTTGCAGGATTTCGGTGAAGCATTCGGGCTTGCTCTGTCGCTTGTGGTGTCAGGCGACGCTGACCTTGTTGAAATCGTTGCCCTTTCCCTGCGCGTCAGCCTGACCGCGACGGGCCTTGCCTGCCTGATCGGGTTGCCCCTGGGCGCCCTGGTGGCGATCACCCGCTTTCGCGGGCGGAACGCGGTTCTGATCCTGTTCAATGCCTTGATGGGCCTGCCGCCCGTCGTGGTGGGGCTCCTGGTCTACCTGCACCTGTCGCGGGCGGGGCCCTTTGGGTTCCTTGGGCTGCTTTACACGCCGATGGCGATGATCATCGCCCAGATGATTCTGATCACGCCGATCGTGGTGGCCCTGTCGCGCCAGATTCTCGAGGATCTGCATGCCGAATATGCCGATCAATTCCGGTCGCTTGTCCTGTCCCGCAGGCAACAGGTGATGGCCCTGATCTGGGATGCGCGGTTTTCGCTGATGACCGTCGGGCTTGCCGGTTTCGGCCGCGCCGTGGCCGAGGTGGGCGCGGTGATGATCGTGGGCGGCAATATCGACCACCTGACGCGGGTGATGACCACCGCGATCGCGCTCGAGACATCCAAGGGCGATCTGGCGCTTGCACTGGCGCTCGGGCTGGTCCTGATGGTGATCGCGCTTGGCGTGAATGCCCTTGTTCAATCCCTGCGCATGACGGCGGTGCGCCATGCGTATGCGTGACACGATCCTCGAGGGTTCCAATGCGCTTGATTTGCCCCGGGTCTTGGGGGGCGGCACATGCGACCGTCGCGGCGTGACTGCCAAAGGTCTGGTCCTGCGGCATGACGGTCGCGCTCTGATCCGGGATGTGACCCTGTCGCTGCCGCCCGGGGGGATCACGATGATCATGGGGCCGAACGGGGCGGGCAAATCGCTGCTGCTGCGCCTGCTGCATGGCCTGATCGCGCCGAGCGCGGGGACTGTCGCGTGGGGCGGAAAGCCCCTGTCCGAGGACGTGCGGCGCGATCAGGCGATGGTGTTTCAAAAGCCGGTGCTGCTCAGGCGGTCTGTCGCGGCCAACGTGGATTTCGCGCTTAGGGCGCGCGGCGTAAAAGACACCACGCGCCGCGATGCCCTGCTGGATCACGTGGGATTGCTGGGCCATGCCCGGCAACCCGCGCGGCTTTTATCCGGGGGGGAACAGCAGCGCCTTGCCCTGGCGCGGGCCTTGGCGACGGAGCCCAAGGTCCTGATGCTGGATGAGCCGACAGCCAGCTTGGATCCTGCATCCGTCCTCAAGATCGAAGAGATCGTGCGCGATGCATCTGTCAAGGGGACGAAGATCATCTTCGTCACGCATGACCTGGGCCAGGCGGGGCGGTTGGCGGACGACATCGTCTTCATGCTCAACGGAAAGCCGCATGACCGTGGGCCAGCCGACCTTTTCCTGTCACGTCCCGAAACGCAGGAGGCCCGCGATTTTCTTCAAAGCCGGATTGTTCTTTGAGGCAGGGTCGCGCGACTGATTTTCCAGTTAAAAACAAGGAGACTGTTTGAATGTTTGTCAAAACCAGCCGTGTCGGGGTATTGGTCGCGGCGCTGTTTTTGGGAGCAAATGCCGGCGCGGCGCAAGATCAGTCGATCATCGTGCAATCGACAACATCAACCGCGAATTCGGGCCTTTACGACCACCTGTTGCCGATGTTCTCCGAGGAGACCGGCATCGAGGTGAATGTCGTGGCCGTGGGCACTGGCCAGGCCATCAGGAACGCGCGCAATTGTGACGGTGATGTTCTGCTGGTCCATGCCAAGCCTGCAGAAGAGGAATTCGTGGCCGATGGCATGGGCGTCGAGCGGTTCGACCTGATGTACAATGACTTCGTCATCGTCGGGCCGGATGAGGATCCGGCCGGTATCGGCGGCATGACCGACGCGCAGGACAGTCTGGAAAGGATCGCGGAGAGCGGTGCCCTGTTCGCGTCGCGCGGGGATGAGTCCGGCACGCACAAGAAAGAGACGAGCCTCTGGTCCGATACCGGCGTTGACCCCGGCGAAGGGTCGGGGGAGTGGTATCGGGAAACCGGGTCCGGGATGGGCGCCACGCTTAATGCGGCCGTGGGCATGGATGCCTATGTGATGACCGACCGCGCCACCTGGATCAGTTTCAGGAACAAAGGCGATTTCGTGGTCCATGTCGAGGGCGATGAGGATCTGTTCAACCAGTATGGCGTGATCCTCGTGAACCCCGAGAAATGCGGTAACGTCAACGCCGAGGCGGGGCAGGCTTTTATCGATTGGTTGATCTCGGAAACGGGGCAAGAGGCGATCGGTGCCTACACGTTGAACGGGCAGCAGCTATTCTTCCCGAACGCGGATTGATCTGCAATTCGCTTCGAACAGGGCCGCGCCGGGGCTTGTCGGCGCGGCCGTCCTGCGGGATGATCGCGGCGGAGATTCCGATGACTGATCACCCCGACCTGAGCCAGCATGAATTCCTGACGGTGCGCGAACTGGCCGAGTTGCTGCGCATCAAGGAGCGCAAGGTTTATGATCTTGCGGCCTCGGGCGATGTGCCGGTGTCGAGGGCAACCGGAAAACTGCTGTTCCCCCGGCGCGAGATCGAAAGCTGGATCGCGCAGTCCAGTTCCGGGCCCGCGCCGGGCGTGTCGGCACCGCGCCCCGCGATCTGCCTGGGCAGTCACGACCCGCTTCTTGAATGGGCCTTGCGGCAGTCACGTTGTGGCCTGGCCTCGTTCTGCGAGGGCAGCCTGGACGGGGTGGACCGGTTTTGCGCCGGCGAGGGGATGGTTGCGGCCCTGCATGTCCACGATCCCGCCAGCGACGAGTGGAACGTGCCTCTGGTTCGTCAGAGATGCGTGGGCGAGAACGCGGTCCTGGTGTCATGGACGCGCCGCATGCGAGGCCTTGTGATGCGTGCTGATCTGGCCGGGCAGGTTGCGGGGCTGGCGGATATCTCGAGCCGCGTTCTGGTCCCGAGGCCGAGCGATACCGGCACGCAAACTCTATTCGAAGGTCTGGCGCGCGACGCGGGCTTGGATCCGGCACAGATGCGCGTGACCGATACCGCCCCGAGCGAGCATGACGCCGTGCTGGCCGTGGCCGAGGGGCAGGGGGATGTCACCTTCGGTCTGGAGGCTCTGGCGCGTCAGCATGGCCTGCCCTTCGTTCCGGTGATCGAAGAGCGGTTCGACCTGCTCGTGGACCGCCGGTCGTGGTTCGAGCCGCAGTTGCAGCGCCTGCTGGCCTTTGCAAGGACCGCACGTTTCGCCGACCACGCCGCCCATCTTGCGGGCTACGATGCATCGGAACTTGGGGCTGTCCGCTGGAACGCCTGAGCGGCGCGCTGTTGCGATTGCTCAGCCCTTGAACCCGATCGAGGCGAGTTTCCGCAAGAGGTGGTTTTTCATCAACTTGCCACAGGCCTCCGCGTCGCGCTTGTCCAGGGCGTCTGCAATGGCCTCGTGCTCTTCCACCGCGGCCCGCCAGCGTTCGGGGGTCAGGTTGGCCTGGTAGCGCGCGCGCTGCACCCGGTGCGCCAGAAGCTCGTGCGA
>JAASSQ010000195.1 GCA_021767845.1 Roseovarius sp.
GTGTTCTCGCTCAGCCCCAGCCGGGCCGAGATCTGGAAATTGGTCAGCCCGTCCACCAGCAGCGCCAGGATCTCATGCTCGCGCCGGGTCAGCGTATCGGCATTCTCCGAGGTCAGTCGCCGCAGGATATCGGTCGGCACGATGGAATGGCCCTCCACCAGCTTGCCCAGGATCTTGGGCAGGCTGGTCAGGATCTGGCCCATCATGCAGACCGAATTCGCGCCCTGCTTGATCGCCGTGCGGATAAAGGCGAACTCGCTGTCCTCGGCCACCACCACGATCATGACATGCGGATGCTCCTTGCGGATGGGGCCCAGAACCTGCGTCAGGTCGCCATCGGCCAGCCGCACCCCCAGGATCAGGATCGTCCGCCCCCGCGCCCCCGCCAGAAGCGCCTTGAGACTGGCCTTGTCGGTGGCAAAGGCGCCCAGCGCCACATCCGGGATCTGCGCGACAAGCGATCCGATCCCCTGACAGACGATCGCCTGCCGGTCGGCAACGATCACCCGCGGGGCCTCGACCGCCCCCTCCTCGGGCGTCTCGGCTATCGAATGCAACTCCTCCATCCGCTCAGCTTACACCAGCTCCGGCAGAATCCCATGCCCTGAATTGCGACATATGAGCGCCGGAAACCGCTGATTTTAAACGAAAATCCGGCATACCGACGCATACCGCCGGATACCGGCCCGCCCCCGGCACCCGAACGGGTGGGCGCGCCCTACCCGTTCGTTGGCCCAGACCCGCCACCGTCGGGCATCGCCATACCTTCGGGCGTTCCGCACCGGGCCACGGCCCGCGATACATGACGCATCCAAAGCACCGGAGACATCCCATGAACGGCTTTCAGCATCTCTACATTCCCGGCCCGACCAACGTGCCCGAACCCGTCCGCCAAGCGATGAACCTGCCGATGGAGGACATGCGCGCCCCCGATTTCGGCGACTTCGTGAGCGGCCTCCTGACCGATCTCAAGAAGATCTACCGGCTCGACCGGGGCCGCGTCTTCGTCTTTCCCTCCTCGGGCACCGGCGCCTGGGAGGCGGCGATCTCGAACACGCTCAACCCCGGCGACAAGGTGCTGATGTCGGTCTTCGGGCAGTTCTCGCTCCTGTGGGTGGACATGGCCCGCCGGCTCGGGCTCGACGTGGACCTGTGCGAGGTGGACTGGGGCAAGGGCGTGCCCGTCGAGGACTACGCCGCCCGGCTCAGGGCCGATACCGGCCACCGCATCAAGGCCGTCTTCGCCACGCATAACGAAACCGCCACCGGCGTGACCTCGGACATCGCCGCCCTGCGCCGCGCGCTCGACGATGCCGACCACCCCGCGCTGCTCTTCGTGGACGGGGTCAGCTCCATCGGCTCCATCGAATTCGAGATGGAGAAATGGGGCGTCGATCTGGCCGTGGCGGGCTCGCAAAAGGGCCTCATGCTGCCGGCGGGGCTCGGCCTTCTGGGCGTGTCCGACAAGGCGCTGGCCGCGCATGAGGCCGCGACCCTGCCGCGCAGCTATTTCAGCTTCTCCGACATGATCGCGCTCAACGACACCGGCTATTTCCCTTATACCCCGGCCACCCAGCTTCTGCGCGGCCTGCGCTGCGCGATCGACCTGCTGCTCGAGGCCGGCATGAAAAGCGTCTGGGCCCGGCATCACCGCCTGGCCGAAGGCGTGCGCGCCGCCGTGGCGGCCTGGGACGGCTGCGATCTCGTGGCCCAGGCGCCGAAATGGTATTCAGATACCGTCTCGACCATCTACACCCCCCAGGGCGTGGACGCCCGCGACGTGATCTCGACCGCGTATTACAAATACCAGACCTCGCTCGGCTCGGGCCTGAACAAGCTGGCGGGCCGCGCCTTCCGCATCGGGCATATCGGCTCGCTCAACCCGGTGATGCTGTGCTCGGCCATCTCGGCCGCGGAAATGGCCCTGCGCGACGCGGGCGCCGCGATCGTGCCCGGCTCGGGCGTGGCCGCCGCGCAGGAACGGTTCCGCGCCACCACGCCCGACCGGCTGCCGCAGGCCACGCCCAAGGCCGCCTGAGCCGATGACCCACCCCGCCGCGAAAGGACGCACGACATGAGCTACACCCTGCACCCGCTCAAGAAACAACGCCTGCACCGCTCGGAACTGGCCGTGCCCGGCTCCAACCCCGCGATGATCGAAAAGGCCGCCGACAGCGCCGCCGACTACATCTTCTTCGATCTCGAGGACGCCGTCGCACCCCCCGACAAGATCGCCGCCCGCGCCAACATCATCGAGGCCCTCAACGAGATCGACTGGAAGGCCAGGGGCAAGACCATCTCGATCCGCATCAACGGGCTCGACACCCATTACATGTATCGCGACGTGGTCGAGGTGCTGGAACAGGCCGGCCGCCACGTGGACACGATCCTGGTGCCCAAGGTCGGCGTGCCGGCCGATCTCTACACGGTCGAAACCGTCGTCAGCCAGATCGAACAGGCCTGCGCCCTGCCCCACCGCATCGGGCTCGAAGCGCTGATCGAAACCGCCCTCGGCATGGCCAATGTCGAGGCGATCGCCGCCACGCCCGGCCGGCTCGAGGCGCTGCATTTCGGCGTCGCCGACTACGCCGCCTCAAATCGCGCGCGCACGGTGGTGATCGGTGGGCTCAACCCCGATTACCCGGGCGACCAGTGGCATTTCGCCCTGTCGCGCATGACGGTCGCCTGCCGCGCCTACGGCCTGCGCGCCATCGACGGCCCGTTCGGCGATTTCTCCGACCCCGAGGCCTATGTCGCCTCGGCCCGGCGCGCCGCCGCCCTCGGGATCGAGGGCAAATGGGCCATCCACCCCAGCCAGATCGCGCTGGCCAACCAGGTGTTCTCGCCCCCCGAGGACGAGGTCACCCGCGCCCGCCGCATCATCGCCGAACTCAGAACCGCCGAGGCGCAGGGCAAGGGCGCGGCCAGCCTCGACGGCAAGATGATCGACGCGGCCAGCGAACGCATGGCCAACAACGTGATCGCCGTGGCCGACGCCATCGCCGCGCAGCACGCATCGCAACACGCATGACGGAGGACGACCCATGGACATCCACGAATACCAGGCCAAGGACCTGCTCCGGCGGTTCGGCGTGCAGGTGCCGCGCGGCGGCATCGCCTACAGCCCCGAACAGGCGGTCTATCGCGCCAACGAACTGTCGGGCGACCGCTGGGTCGTCAAGGCCCAGATCCATTCCGGCGCGCGCGGCAAGGCGGGCGGCGTACGGATCTGCGCCTCCGAAGAGGAAGTATCGGACGCCGCGCAGTGGATGCTGGGGCGCAAGCTCGTCACCCACCAGACCGGCCCGCAGGGCAAGCTGGTCAGCCGGCTTTATGTCGAAGAGGCGACCAACATCGCGCAGGAGATCTATCTCGGCTTCGTGATGGACCGCAAACTGGAACGGGTGGTCGTCGTGGCCTCGGCCCAGGGCGGCATGGAGATCGAGGAAATCTCCGCGCAGGAGCCCGACTCGATCATCCGCACGGTGGTCGATCCGGCGGTGGGGATGCAGGCCTTCCAGGCCCGCGAGATCGCCTTTTCCCTCGGCCTCGACCCGCCGCTGATCGCCCAGGCCGTCAAGACCATCATGGGCTGCTATTCCCTCATGGCCGACATGGACGCCAACATGGTCGAGGTCAATCCGATGGTCGTGACCCGGGCGGGCGAGATCGTGGCGCTGGATGCCAAGGTCAGCTTCGACGACAACGCGCTCTTCCGCCGCCCCGAGATCACCGAGCTGCGCGACAAGAGCCAGGAAGACCCCCGCGAAACCTATGCCGAGGATCGCGGCCTCAGCTATATCGGCCTCGACGGCGAGATCGGCTGCATCGTCAACGGCGCGGGGCTGGCGATGGCCACGCTCGACATGATCAAGATGGCCGGCGGCGAGCCCGCCAACTTCCTCGACGTGGGCGGCGGCGCCAGCCCCGACCGGGTGCTGATGTCCTTCAAGGCGGTGCTCAACGATCCCAATGTCGAGGCGATCCTCGTCAACATCTTCGCCGGCATCAACCGCTGCGACTGGATCGCCGAGGGCGTGATCCGCGCGATGACCGAACTGCAGCTCACCCTGCCCGTCGTCGTGCGCCTGTCGGGCACCAATGTCGAGGAGGGCCGCAAGCTCCTGGCCGAAAGCGGCCTCGACGTGCTCACCGCCGACACGCTGGCAGATGCCGCCGACAAGGTGGTGGGCGCCTGGAAAGACGCCAAGTTCAAGGAGGCTTCGTGATGGCCATTCTCATCGACAGCGACACCAAGGTGCTGGTCACCGGCCTCACCGGCCGCATCGGCAGCTTCCACGCGCAGGACATGATCAACCACGGCACCAATGTCGTGGGCGGCGTGACGCCCGGCAAGGGCGGCACCACGCATCTCGGCCTGCCCGTGTTCAACACGGTCAAGGGCGCGGTGGCCGAAACCGGCGCCGACCTGGTGCTCAGCTTCGTGCCGCCGCCCTTCGCCGCCGATTCGATCATGGAAGCGGCCGATGCCGGCATCAAGACCTGCGTCTGCATCGCCGACGGCATCCCGGCGGCCGACATGATCCGCGTGAAGCGTTACATGCGCCGCTACAAGGCCGACCGCCGGATGCGCCTGATCGGCCCGAACTGCGCCGGCATCATCACCCCCGGACAGGCCTTTGCCGGGCTGATGCCGCCGCATATCTACAGGCCGGGCCGGGTGGGGATCGTCGGCCGCTCCGGCACGCTGGGATACGAGGCGGCCAGCCAGCTCAAGGCCAAGGGCATCGGCGTGTCCTCCTCGATCGGCATCGGCGGCGACCCGATCAACGGGTCGAGCTTCCGCGACATCCTCGAGCTTTTCGAGAACGATCCCGACACCGATGCGGTCGTGATGGTGGGCGAGATCGGCGGCCCGCAAGAGGCCGAGGCCGCCGAGTATATCGAAACCCACATGACCAAACCCGTCGCGGCCTATGTCGCGGGGCTGTCGGCGCCCAAGGGCCGGCGCATGGGCCACGCCGGCGCGATCGTGTCGGCCTTCGGGGAATCGGCGCAGGAAAAGGTGGAAATCCTCAAGAGCTCGGGCGTGAGCATCGTTCCCACGCCGTCGTCCTTCGGCGAGACCGTCGCGAAAATGCTGCACTGAGCCGGGCGGGCGCGGACGGCCCCGCGCCGCGCCCGATGGGGGGGCTCTGCCCCCCGCCGCCGCAAGCGGCGCCTCCCCCCGAGGTATTGATTGCCAGATGAAAGCCCTGCGACCGGTCTTCTTCTGTTCGAAAAAATCCCCGCCGGAGGCTCCGACGGGGACACCGGGCGCCCGGCCCGCAGACCGGGGCGCGGACCGCCCGAGACGGCGCTCAGATATCGAGGGTGTTTTCCTTTTCCCAGCGGCTGAAATGGGACACGAAGGAATTCCATTCCTTCATCTTCATGTTGATGAACGCCTTGGAGAACTCTTCCCCCATCGCCGCCTTCAGCACCTTGTCCCGGTCATAGGCGCGCAGCGCGTCGAGCATGTTGAGCGGCAGCTTGGGCGCGCCGCGCACCTTGTGACCCTCGGCATACATGTCGATCTCGTGGCGCTTGCCGGGATCGGCCTCGGTTCGCACGCCGTCAAGGCCCGCCGCCAGCGTCACCGCCTGCAACAGGTAAGGGTTCGCCGCCCCGTCCGGCAGGCGCAAC
>JAASSQ010000196.1 GCA_021767845.1 Roseovarius sp.
CTCTTTCTCGGCCTCCCAGTTCTCGGTGAAGGCCTCGATATATTGCTGGTCGTAAAGCCCCTCTTCCACGATCACGTGCATGATCGCGTTCAGCATCGAGACATCCGCGCCGGGCTTGAACTGCAGCATGTGGGTGGCGAACCGGCGCAGCCCCACGCCGCGCGGGTCCATCACGATCAGCTTGCCGCCGCGCTTGGTGAACTGCTTGAAATAGGTCGCCGCAACGGGGTGGTTCTCGATCGGATTGGCGCCGATCACGATCGCCACGTCGGCATTCTCGATCTCGTTGAAGGTGGCCGTCACCGCGCCCGAGCCGACATTCTCGATCAGCGCCGCCACCGACGAGGCATGGCACAACCGCGTGCAGTGATCCACGTTGTTGTGGCCAAAGCCCTGCCGGATGAATTTCTGGAAGAGATACGCCTCTTCATTGGTGCATTTCGCGCTGCCGAAGCCCGCGACAGACGCGCCGCCATGCGCGTCCTTCAGCCGCTTCAGCCCACCGGCGGCCGCGTCCAGCGCCTCGTCCCAACTGGCCTCGCGGAAGAACTGCTGCCACTTGCCGGGATCGACGTTCAGCCCCTTGGCGGGCGCATCCTCGCGCCGGATGAGCGGCTTGGTCAGGCGGTGGTCGTGGTGGATGTAGTCGAACCCGAACCGCCCCTTGACGCAAAGCCGCCCCTCGTTCGCGGGGCCGTTGATGCCCTCGACATACTTCACGCGGCCGTCCTTGACCTTCAGGCTGACCTGGCAGCCCACGCCGCAGAACGGACAGACGCTTTCGACTTCGTCGTCGAAATCGGCGCTGTCGCCGACCTGCGCGTCGTCCACCACCGTGGCCGGCATCAGCGCGCCGGTGGGGCAGGCCTGCACGCATTCGCCACAGGCCACGCAGGTGCTGTCGCCCATCGGGTCGTCGAAATCGAACGCCGGAAAGCTGTCATGCCCGCGCCCGGCCATGCCGATCACGTCGTTCACCTGCACGTCGCGGCAGGCGCGGACGCACAGGTTGCACTGGATGCAGGCATCGAGGTTCACGCGCATCGCCACGTGGCTGTCATCCAGCAGCGGCACCCGGTCCTTTTCAAGCCTGGGAAAGCGGCTTTCGGTGACGCCGGTCAGCGCCGCCATGTCCCAAAGGTGGCTTGATCTGTCATGCGCCTGCTCCTGCGCGGGCTGGTCGGCCAGCAGCAGTTCCATCACCATCCTGCGCGAGGTTTCGGCGCGCGCCGTGTCGGTGCTCACCACCATGCCGTCTTTGACTTCGCGGATGCAGGACGCCACCAGGTTGCGTTCGCCCTCGACCTCGACCATGCAGGCGCGGCAATTGCCGTCGGGGCGGTATCCCGGCGCGGGCTTGTGGCACAGGTGCGGGATCTTCAGGCCCCGGCCATTGGCAACTTCCCAGATGGTCTGCCCCTTCTCGGCCTCGACCTCGCGGCCGTTCAGGGTAAACGTGACGGTATCGGTCATGGCGCGCCTCCTTGGTGGCATAAGATAAACCATGCGGGGCGGGGCGGGAGTCTCACAATCCCGACACCTCGCCGCAAATTTGCGGCCCCGTGCGCAACCTGGTTTCCGATCGGCTACACGGGTGTGCGGCCCAAATATTTCCCGCCTGCCACCTTTCCCCCCACGGCGCGCGGCGCTAACGTGCCGCGAAACCGGGACCAACAGGACTTTCAAACGTGGCCGAGATCATCCTCGTGCGGCACGGGCAGGCCAACAGCCATGCCACCGACGATGCCAGCTATGACCGCCTTTCGGATCTGGGCCGCGCACAGGCGGGCTGGCTGGGGGCGCATCTGCGCGACACCAATCCGCATTTCGACCGGGTCATCACCGGCACGCTCAGCCGGCAGGCCGACACCGCCCGCGCAATGGGCTACGAGATCACCGAGCAGGACGCGCGGCTGAACGAATTGAGCTATTTCGCGCTCGCCCGCGCGCTCGAGGATCAGCACGGCGTGCCCGCCCCCCGCGACGCGATGGAATTCGCCCGCTACCTGCCGCAGGTCATCGACCACTGGACACAGGACCGGCTGACCGGCGTGCCCGAACGCTTCGGCGAGTTCTCGGCGCGCACCACCCAGATCATCGACGAGATCGCCCGGATGCCGGGACGCACGCTGGTCGTGACCTCGGGCGGCGTGATCGGCATGACCCTGCGCCACACGCTCGGCCTGCAAAACGGCGGCATGGCCAAGATCATGTTGCAGATCATGAACAGTTCGCTGCACCGGCTTGAATACGTGCACGACATGCTGATGCTGGGCGCCTTCAACGCCACGCCGCATCTGGACGCGCCCGACAGGGCCCATGCCCGAACCTTCGTCTGAAAAGGAAACCGCGATGATGAAATTCTACTTTGCCCCCGGCACGATCTCGGTCGCGACCGCCTACCTGATGGAGGACGCGGGCGTCGCCTATGACCCCGTGCAGCTCGATTTCAAGGCGGGCGACCAGACCGGCGCCGACTACCTGACGATCAACCCCAAGGGCCGGGTGCCCGCGCTGGCGACCGAGCGTGGCGTCCTGACCGAAACCGGCGCGATCCTGGAATACGTGGCCAGCCTGGTGCCCGACCGCGGGCTGGTGCCGGACGATGCCTGGGACGCGGCGCAGATGCGCAGCGCGCTGCATTACCTGGCCAGCACCGTGCATGTGAACCACGCCCACAAGCTGCGCGGCAGCCGGTGGGCGACGCAGCAGTCCTCGTTCGACGACATGCGCGCCAAGGTGCCCGAAACCATGGCCGCGTCGTGCCACTACATCGAAACCAACTGGCCGCTGGCGCCCTACGTTCTGGGCGAGTCGATGAGCGTGGCCGACCCCTACCTGTTCGCCGTCTGCACCTGGCTGGAAGGCGACAAGGTGGAGATCGCCGACTATCCCAAGCTCGCCGCCCATTACGCGATGATGCGCGACCGTCCTGCCGCCGCAGCCATCCGCGCCAAGGGCATCACCCGCAGCTGAAGGAGCGATCCATGACGCATCTCTGGGTCCGCGCGGAACAACGCCCCAACGAAGACCGCACCGGCCTGACGCCGCAAGGCGCGGCCGACCTGATCGCGCGCGGCATGACCGTGACGGTCGAGGAGAGCCGCAGCCGCATCATCCCGATCGACGGCTACCGCGACGCCGGCTGCACCATCGCGCCGGAAAACAGCTGGCCCGACGCCCCGCGCGACGCGATCATCTTCGGGCTCAAGGAACTGCCCGACGACGGCACGCCGCTGCCGCATCGCCACATCATGTTCGGCCATGCCTTCAAGGGCCAGCATTCGGGCCGCCGCCTGCTGAAGCGGTTCAAGGCCGGGGGCGGCACGCTCTACGATCTGGAATACCTGGTCGATGACACCGGCCGCCGTGTCGCGGCCTTCGGATATTGGGCGGGCTACGCCGGCGCGGCGGTCAGCCTGATGGCCTGGGCCGCGCAGCAGCAGGGCGGCACCTGCCCGCCCGTGTCGGCCTACCCGAACAAGGCGGCGCTTCTGTCGGACCTCGGCGCGCGGCTCGATGCCACGGGCGCCGCCCGGCCCAGCGCCATCGTGATCGGCGCGCTTGGCCGCGTGGGTACCGGGGCCGCCGACTTGTGCGAGGCGATGCAGGTCGCGACGACCAAGTGGGACATGGACGAAACCGCCCACGGCGGCCCCTTCCCCGAGATCCTCGCCCATGACCTGTTTCTCAACTGCATTTTCGCGCGCCCCGGCACGCCGGTTTTCGTGCCGCGCAGCGCGCTTGACGCCGACCGCCGCCTGACGGTGATCGGCGACGTGGCCTGCGACCCCGACAGCGATTACAACCCCGTCCCGGTCTATGCGCAGGCGACCACCTGGGACGCGCCCGCAACCCGCGTCCACGACAAACCGCCGCTCGACGTGATGGCGATCGACAACCTGCCATCGCTCCTGCCGCTGGAATCCTCGCAGGACTACGCGGCGCAGCTTCTGCCCTCGCTGATGACGCTGGACAAACTGTACGCTGGCGTATGGTCGCGGGCCGACGCCACGTTCAATCAACACATGAAGGAGGTCTGATCCATGACAATCCATTGGTGCGGCACCGGCCTGTCGGCCATTCCCGGCCTGCGCCGCCTGATCGCCGCGGGCCACGACGTGACCGTCTGGAACCGGACGGCCGACAAGGCGCGCGAGGCGGTTGGCGACCTGACCGACAACATCCATGCCTTCGACTTCGACACGCTGAAACATACGGTAGCGAAGGGTGACGTGGTCGTGTCCATGCTGCCCGGCGACTGGCACGTGCCGCTGGCCGAGATGTGCATCGAGAAAGGCGCACATTTCGTCAGCTCCTCCTACATCGCGCCCGAGATGCGCGCGCTGGACGACAAGGCCCGCGAGGCCGGCGTCTGCGTGGTCAACGAGATCGGCCTCGACCCCGGCATCGACCACCTGATGGCGCATCACCTGGTGGCCGACTACACCGCCTCGCAAGCCTACGATCCAGCCAACGAGATCAGCTTCACCTCCTATTGCGGCGGCATCCCGAAGAACCCCAACCCCTTCCGCTACAAGTTCAGCTGGTCGCCCCTGGGCGTGCTCAAGGCGCTGCGCTCGCCCTCGCGCTCGATCAGGAATTATACCGAGCTGAACGTCGCGCGCCCCTGGGACGCGCTTAGCAGCTACACTGCGCCGCTGCCCCAGCCCGAAACCTTCGAGGTCTATCCCAACCGCGATTCCCTGCCCTTCATGCAGGATTACCGCTTCGACCCCGACTGGACGGTTCGCGAATTCGTGCGCGGCACCCTGCGCCTGAACGGATGGTCCGACGCCTGGGCCGACGTGTTCCGCGAGATCGAAACGCTCGAAGGCGACGCGGGCGAGGCCCGGCTCAAGGAAATGTCCGATCAGTTCTGGGCCGAGAACGCCTATGACGAGGGCGAACCCGACCGGGTGGTGCTCTGCGTCTCGCTCAAGGCCGAGAAGGACGGCACGCCCGTCTGGCACAAGACTTACGTGATGGACGCCTGGGGCGACGAGCGCGGCACCGCGATGGCGCGGCTCGTGTCGATCCCGGTCTCGCTGGCGATCGAGGCGGTGCTGAACCGCGAGATTCCCGCCGGTGTCACCCCCGCCCCGCACGATCCCAAGCTGCTGGACCGTTTCCTGGGCGAAGTCGATAAGCTGGCGCAACACCTGCAGGTGGTCGATCACCTGGCCTGACCGGCAGACCGTTCCCCGGCCCGTCCCGCGCGGGCCGGGGCCACGCCGCCACCTGCACTCAGGTGGCCCAGTCCCGCCCCTCCGCGCGCGCCTGTTCGCGCGCGCTTGGATGCGCCGAGGGGCGGAACGGCACCTCGACCACCTCGGCCGGCACCGGCTGGCCCGACTGTTCCGAATACCGCTCGGGCAGCAGCACGCACAGTTGCGTGCCGAGTTCGGTCATCTCGGGCGGCACATGCGCCAGCGCGATATTGCACTCCAGCTCCGGCGACCACCAGGGCGAGGTGACATAGCCCACGCTCTTGCCCTCGGGCGACTGCACCAGCCAGAAATCCGGCGCGTAATCGGTGATCGGCGCCCCGCCCAACTTCAGCCCCGCCAGCTTCAGCTTGAAGGGATAGCGCCCCGCGTCGATCTCGGCCCGCTGTGCCTCCAGC